>NZ_JBSRDC010000074.1:0-38851 GCF_055145285.1 Salinivirga sp.
ACAGCATGAACGGACAACTCGTTAAAACTGCACAACTCGACTACAATGGTCAGGGATTTGAACTGGACGTTGCCGGTCAATCAGAAGGCATGTACATGTTGCAGATTGTAACAGATGATGAAATACATAACGAGCGAATTGTAATTAAATAATTGCAGACAATTATCGCGTTTATAAAAGCCACGCCACCCGGCGTGGCTTTTTTGTTCATTTACAGGCTTTTACAACCATTCGAGTTGGTTCGGTCATATTTAAACCTGTCCAAAATCAGTTCTCATCATTAGCTATAAAAGCTCCATTTTCCCGCTAATCCCTCATTTTGGTTAAAAATTTGCAAGCAGATACAGGAGTACATGCTCCGGAATTTGAAATAAACCAAAACCAACCGATGAATAATAATGAATGTTATGGAGTACTTAGGTCCAGCCTGCAACAATTGCTCAAAATAAATTCTACAAATGAAATTTACGACATAATAGGGCTGGGATTGAATAAGTGCGTTCAACACTCAATAGTAATTGTAAACGAAGTTACTGAGCACGAAACCATGACCATTACACGTGGCATTTATGGCATTGAAAAATCCAGGTTAGCGCATTATTTTGATATGCTTGGCACAAATCCGATTGGGCAGTCCTATAAACTCACCAATTCTCTCAGAGAACTATATCAAAAAGGAGGCTTGCACACTATAAACAAAGGGCTCTCAGTATTCAGCAATAGTTTTTTTGAAGAAAAATTACTCCTCGCCATAACCAAACTACTTGATATTAGACAAATATACACCATTGGATTAAAGAAAGATGATAAGATTATTGCAGCCATTCACATATTTAAGCAACACGAAAAAGTGATTGAGGAGAAAGAGATGGTTACACAGATTATTGGTCAGGCCGAAATTGCCCTGCAAAACAGGCTTTATCAAATGGAACTTGAACAAGCTTTATTATCAAAAAAAAGATTTCAGTCCATATTGGCTCATGACCTAAAAAACCCTTTTACCAGTATAATAGGAATCTTGCAAATCATAGAACGAGGTATTTCAAAGTATTCTACCGAGAAATTGCAACACCTGGTACAACAAGTATTGGGAGAAGCGCAAAACACATACGAATTGCTCGATAATTTACTCACCTGGTCAAACGCAGAACATGACAACATCACCTTCACCGAAGACAGAGTCGATTTGTACAATACAAGTCTCGACATCATCAACCAGTTTAAATTAACTGCAGAGAAAAAAATGATCTCAATTGATACGCAAATCCCTCCCGATACTTTTGTAATCAGCGATTATCAGATGCTGCATACCATTATTCGTAACCTGATTTCCAATGCCATTAAGTTCACGCCTGCACAGGGAGAAATAAAAATTCACACAGAAATCATATCTAAAGCCCATATCAATTTTTGTGTTTCCGATTCTGGTGCAGGGATTGATGAGGAAACCCAGGTAAAAATTCTCCACAGTGAACCCTTTTTTTCAACTCCCGGCACACAAAACGAAAAAGGCAATGGCCTGGGATTGCAAATTGTTCGCGATTTTATTGGCAGACATAACAGTACTTTAAAAATAAAATCTACACCAGGTACAGGCACAAAATTCTATTTTTCATTACATATAGCTACAAATTAACATTTCGTTAAGCTATTGCGAAGCAACTTTTCATAACTTAGTATGTATGATATATACCTGCAATTAAGTAATGATGGCTTCGAACTCAATAACAGGAATACGGGAAATAATAGACAAACTTCAAAAGTTTGATACCTTGAAGCAAGATGAGCTTTTAAATGAAGCTATTGAGGATTTAAAGCAGTTAGAAAATGAGATAACAGATATAACCAGCCAAAGCAACAAAGCAAAACTACTCTACACCTATACACGTCAAGCGCTAGTTATAGTTGAAAATGGAAAAATAACCGATTGCACGCCCAGCCTCCGAAACATATTACAAATGGAGTGCAGCGAAATTATACCCACTCTTTTCACAGATTTCATACATCCGGATGACCGGGACAAAATTGATTCATTAATTAAAACCAAACAGGCAGAACAAGCCAAATGTCGTATGATGCGTAAAGACCAAAGCACCGTACACATCGAAATGAGTATACACAAACCACAGGGAAAAGGCACATCTGTTATACTTCTGAGCGACATTACAGACCATATATTACTGGAAGGCCAGCTTCGCGAAAGCGAAAACAAGTTCAGAAATCTGGCAAAAACCACCTCCGTAGCCATTATGATTTATCAGGGCGATAAATGGGTGTATGCCAACCCGGCTGCCGAAAGAATAAGTGGCTATACAGCTGAAGAACTCAAAAAATTAGATTACTGGACCTTTGTGGCACCCGAATACCGGGATATGATTAAAAACAGAGGTGAGCAGAGGCAAAAGGGCGAAGAAGTACCCTCTGGTTATGAATTTCAGATTATAGCAAAAGATGGCACGCCCAAGTGGGTTTATCTCGAAGGCAAGCTTACCATCTTTAATGGCAAACCAGCCGGATTAATTTCCATCATAGACATTACCCACCTGAAAGCTGTGGAGCTTAACCTTAAAGAAAAAAACGAGGCTCTGCGCCTTGCAGAAAACCAATTGCAAGAAAACAATAAAAGACTTAACGAACTAAACCATCAACTACATCAACAAAATACTAAATTACAAAAAGCTAAAGAAAAAGCCGAAGAGAGCGACCGGCTCAAATCTGCATTTCTGGCCAATATGAGCCACGAAATCAGAACTCCCATGAACGCCATAATGGGGTTTGCTGAAATATTGTCAGAAACAGAAGTCGACTCTGATACCCAGAAAGAGTTTGGAAAAACCATCTATTCCCGCTCAAAACATCTGCTACAAATCATTAACGATATTGTGGATATTTCTAAAATTGAGGCCAACTTACTCAACATTCAAAAAAGTGAATTCGACCTCAATGAATTGCTTGATGAGCTGCATAAGAGCTTTCTGCCGGTGCTTAAAGCAAGAAATAAACAACACGTACATTTGGATTTACAAAAACCCGTCGACGATAAATTTTTAGTTTTCTCAGATAAAAACAGGCTCGAACAAATCCTTACAAACCTCATCAGCAATGCCATAAAATTCACTGTTCAGGGCAGCATTTCAATAGGGTACGAAAAGCCGGTGAATAATATCCTGGAATTTTACGTAAATGATACCGGCTCAGGAGTAAGCTCATCAGAAATTATGAAAATATTCGACCGTTTTGTTATGGCCACCAACGCCGTAAACGATAAAAATGAAGGCACAGGGCTGGGTCTGGCTATTTCCAAAAGTCTGGCAGAATTACTTGGCGGTAGAATCTGGATTGCGCATACCTCCAAAAAAGGCACTTCATTTCACTTCACCATTAATATTGATAAGAAACAGAACGAGCATACAGAGCATAACGAATCACCTGTAGCGAAGCCACAAATAATGGAGCATACCAAAATTCTACTCGTAGAAGACGACGAAGGAAGTATAAAATTTATGCGTACAATGCTTGAAGATAAGGGCGCACAACTGACAATCTGTCGAAAAGGACAGAAAGCAGTAGAACTAATAAAACAAAACCATGTTTTCGATATCATTCTACTGGATATACGCCTTCCCGATATAAGCGGCTTAGAAGCTGCAAAAGTTATTAAAACCATGTCTGATGTACCTATAATAGCACAAACAGCCTATGCCCTGAATGAAGACCGCAGCAAAGCGCTCAACGCCGGATGCGACGACTACATTTCCAAACCCATCGACATAGAAAAGCTTTTCCAGCTAATCAGAAAACACACAGCCTAAAGCAATCCAACAACGACATAGTTTCACTACCTGTGCATTTTGGCATTGCTTTTGTAGAAACCCAAAATACCAAAAAAGTGTAAATTGGTTTATTATGAAAAGAAAAATTGCCAACCAGGCCAAAGAGATGTTTCTGCGCTTTGGATACAGCAAAGTTACTTTGTCAGAAGTATCCACAGAAATGGGAATTAGTAAAAAAACCATTTATAACCATTTCGAAAGCAAAGAAGCACTGCTATATTACATTATCGACCATTCGCGCAAGCAATTCGACAGTGAGATTCACGAGATAGAAAGCAATACAGACCAGTCCTTCAGAGATATGGTCATGCAAATATTGTCGTTGCTGGGCATTTGGGTTTCCGACCTCAGAACTTTCACACTCGATCTGGCTAAAAACCATCCCGATGCAAAAAAGTACCTGAACGACATTAGGAAAGATGTCATAATAAGACACGCCATGCGAATTATGGAAAAAGGTAAAAAACAGGGATTGCTCACTGATGATGCCCGGTCTGCACTGGCATTATTTATTTTCCTGGCTACTGCCGAGAAAGTTAGCGATACTGATTACCACAAAGAATTACCTGCTGAATTAACGGCTAATTTTCCGGCAAACCCGGCAGAGATGTTCAAAAATATCATTGAAATCATTTATCAAGGAATAAAAAAATAGACCACCATGACCCGAAAAAGTATTATGTTGATTTTGCTTCTGATACCCTGCGTAACTTTTGCTCAGGAAAAAGTGGCAAAACAAGACACTTTAAATTTAACCTTAAAACAGGTACTGGAGCGATTAAAGGCAGACAACCTACACATAAAAGCTTCAGGATATCAACTTTCCAGAGTGCAAAAAGAGCGGGAAGCTCAAAAAGGTCTTTATTATCCAAAATTAGATGTGGGCGCTACATTTACACAGATGAGCAATCCGTTAGAACTGGACCTCACACCTGTGAGAGATGCCATTTTGCCGGCATACGAACTCATTGGCGGCCAAAATGAGTTATTAAGCAACCTTACCGACTACATGGCCAACACTGGTACGCTGGACCCTTCTACTTACCAGTCATTTTCTGATGGATTGTCGCAAATTGAAATGGGGCGCGAAGGAGCTATTAGTGCCATAAACGAAGGTGAGTGGGTAAAAACAATACAAGATAACCAATTTGCTGTGGTCGATGCCAGCATGACCTGGCCCCTGTTTACAGGCGGAAAGATAAGAGCGGCCAACAAAGCTGCTGAAGCCAAATTAGAAGCTACACAGGCTAAAAACCATAAAGTAGTTGCCAAAGAAATTACAAGTTTGGTGGAAAGATATTTTGGGCTACGTCTGGCATTAAACGTAAAAGAAGTCCGGCAACAGGTGGTTGAGGGTATGGAAAAACATTTACACGATGCAAAAAAACTGGAAGAAAACGGCATGATTGCCCATGCAGAAAGATTGCACGCAGAGGTAGCGATTGTAGAAGCCCAAAGAGCACTTAATAAAGCTCAAAATTCAGAGGAACTTATGCAAACAGCCTTGCAAAACTCGTTGGCTACCAATGCTGTAATAGACCCGTCGACCGACTTGTTTATTTCGGCCGGCACAGGCAATTTGAAAGATATGGTAAATCATGCACAAAAAATGAATCCCGCCATCAAACAGCTGCAAGCCAAAGCCAAACTCGCCAAACAAGGGATCAAAAAAGAACAGGCTGCATGGTATCCCAATGTATTTGCCTTTGGGCAGGCCAATATTGCCAATTACCAGTTATCGGAATACATGCCCGAATGGATGGTTGGCGTTGGGCTGAAACTCAATGTGTTCGACGGTCTGGCAAAGCTACGCAAAACACAGGCTGCCAAAATGCAACACATGGAAGTACAGGCCTGGCAGGATAAAGCCAAACTTGACATCGCCACAGGTGTAACCAAAATATACCAGCAAATGGAACAAGCTGCGGACAATTATGAATCGGCCCAGACGTCCATCAGATTTGCCAAAGAATATCTCCGGATACGCGAAAAGGCATTCAGCCAGGGACTTGCCACCTCTACCGATGTGGTAGATGCCCAGCTAAATTTGGCTAAGGTAGAAACCGAAAAGCTCAAAGCCATGTACGACTTTGACGTAGCCCTGGCCAAATTGCTGGAATTGGGATACCGCAGTGAAGAAATAACAAATTATGCACAACAGGCAAACAAATAAAAAAACAATAAAATGAAGAATAGTAGCATTGTAGTAGGCGCAACAATTTTAGTACTGTTAGTTATCATGAGTATCATCGGGTGGGTAGCTTTTAAACCGGCACCCGTAATACTTCAGGGAGAGGTAGAAGCCACAGAAATAAATGTGGCCACGAAGCTCACCGGCCGCATGATCGAAAAATACGTAAAAGAAGGAGAACACGTTACTAAAGGAGACACACTCCTGCGCATCAACAGTCCGGAAGTAAGTGCTAAACTGCAGCAGGCAATGGCAGCAAAAAATGCAGCCACTGCGCAAAACCAAAAAGCCGACAAAGGTACACGTCAGGAACAGATTAATGCTGCACGTAACGTATGGCTCAAAGCTAAAGCAGCAGCAGAGCTGGCTCAAAAAACCTTCGAAAGAGTCAATAACCTGTATGAAGACGGCGTGCTACCGGCACAAAAACGCGACGAGTCCGAAACCCAAATGAAAGCTGCACAGCTTACAGAAAATGCAGCAAAAGCCAATTACGACATGGCCAAATCAGGTACCCGCAGCGAAGACAAAATGGCTACACAAGCCATGGTACAAAAGGCAGAAGGTGTCATAAACGAGGTACAGGCATTATTGCAAGAGACAACAGTTATAGCTCCGCATACAGCAGAAATTGCCCAGATCAATGCCCAGCAAGGCGAACTGGTAACAGCCGGATTCCCGGTGGTAACCCTTGTAGACCTCAATGATACCTGGTTCACCTTCAATATTCGCGAAGATTTGCTGCACAAATTCAAAAAAGGCAAAACACTCGATGTGCGCATTCCGGCATTGAACGACAGCACCATTGAGGTGAAAATATACTACATCCATGTACGGGGCGATTATGCCACATGGAGAGCCACCAAAGCACAGGGCGATTTTGATAAAAAAATGTTTGAGGTGCGTGCCCAACCCACGGAAAAAATTGAAGGACTCCGTCCGGGTATGTCGGCGCTGTTTAACTGGAGTGAACTAAATTAAAATTTCGGGGAATAAAAACTTAAGCATTATGCAAACACCCAACAGAAGCTGGATTGCTGTACTTAATCGCGAAGTCAAACGAATGTCATCGAAAAGGTTGTACCTGCTCATGACGGTGGTGCTTCCGCTGCTGGCATTTGGCTTTTTCATTGCATTGTTCAGCCAGGGCAAACCCACAAATTTGCCTATTGCGGTGCTGGACAAAGATCAAACGTCGCTTTCTGAAGACCTAATCGAAAATATCAACCTTACAGCAACGGTACAAATTAGCGACTATGTTACAGATCTGCATGAAGCCCGGCAGGGCCTGCGTGAAGGTGACTTTTACGCGGTGATTGTTATTCCGAATAACTTCAGGAAAAATATTTACCGAAACCAGCAACCCACGGTGATTAATTATTACAATAATGCTTACATGGTTGTTGGCAGTCTCATCAACAGTGATGTAACGCGGGCTGTCAGCACCTTTTCAAAGGGCATAAACCTGCAATCGAGGTTAAAACATGGCCAACCGAAAAAAGCAGCCATGGTGGCCATAAATCCCATTGCCATAGACGGCCATAAACTTTTCAACCCGTACCTGAATTATTTCTACTACCTCGCCACCACTTTTCTGCCTATCATGCTCCTCATTTTCATTCTTATGAGCACCGTGTATGCCATTGGCAGCGAGTACAAACAAGGCACCGCTGGCGAATGGCTCAAATCAGCCAATGGAAGTATCATCAGGGCACTTTCAGGCAAATTGTTACCGTATGCCATTATCTGGTTCATTCTGATGCTTTTCATGAACATTGTAATGTTCCGCTTTTTCCATACGCCGCTTAACGGTGAAGTATGGCTGCTCGTGCTCAATGCATTTTTATTCGTGTTGGCATACATGGCTACCGGCATATTTATCGCAGCCCTATTCCCGGCATTGCGCATGGGATTAAGTGTAGCCAGTATTTATTCAGCACTCGCATTTAGCTTTAGCGGACTTACATTCCCCTACCTTGCCATGTATAAATTTGTGGCTTTTTTCGGTAATTTTTTCCCGTTCAGCCACTATTTGCGCATTTTTCTGGACCAAACACTTCGGGATGCACCAATAGCTGTTTCGTTTGAACCATTATTGTACCTCAACCTGTTCTTGTTACTGCCCTTTGTGGTATTGCCAAAACTCAAAAAAATGTGTTTACAACCCGCCTATTGGGGAAAATTGTAGAATTATACTCAGCATAAGATTATGAACTATATAAAATCAGCCTTAAAAGAAATATTACAATTATGCGGTGGTGAACTTCGAAAAATTTTTACCGACGGCGGTGTAATGCTGCTGTTATTTGGTGCCACGTTAATTTATCCGCTCATTTACAGTTTTGCTTATGCACCCGAGGTACTTCAGGAAACGCCAGTAGCACTTGTGAACCAGGACAACAGCAAACACACCCGTGAACTGAAACGCATGCTCGATGCAACACCTGAAATTGACATTACACAGGAAACCGGAAGTTTGCAGGAGGCTGAACTCAGCTTTTACGAAGGTGATGTGGCCGGAATCATCCTCATCCCCGAAGATTTTACCTCGAATCTTTACCAAAAGGAGGCTGCCCACCTGTCAGTGTATGCCGATGCAAGCTACATGATGCTCTATAAGCAGGTATACCAGGCAGCAGCAGTCACTTCGCAGACCTTAGGCAAAAGAATACAAGTAAAAAAAAGGCTTGCAAACGGCACCCCGCCTGAAGCAGCCATCAAACAAGCCAATCCGGTAGCATATCGTTCACATGGTTTTTTTAATCCGCAGGGCGGATATGGCTCCTATGCCATGCCGGCCATCCTTGTGCTTATTCTCCAGCAAACGCTGCTTCTCGGTATTGGTATGCGTGGTGGAACCGACCGTGAGTTGGGGGCAAAACACTATCTTTTACCCCAAAAGGCAAGTCTGCGTGGTGCATTGCGCATTATTTTTGGCAAAACACTGGCCTACCTCCTGCTCTACATCCCCATCTCATTTTACCTTTTTGTGCTGATGATGCGATGGTTTCAATTTCCACAGGCCGGAAATTCATTTGACCTTTTTATTTTTTCCATACCACTCACACTGGCAGCCATCATGCTGGGTTTTTTATTTACCACCTTTTTTAAAAACCGCGAAAACAGTATGATTTTTCTGCTTTTTACATCCATGCCGCTTATTTTCCTGAGTGGTTTCTCCTGGCCCGTAGAGTCATTTCCATTTGGTTTTGAAGCACTATCGCACCTGTTTCCAAGCTCGGCCGGCATCACCGGATTACTCAAAATTAGCGTGATGGGTGGCGATATCCGCACGGCTATGCCACAGTTTTTGGAACTTTGGATCATGGTATTTGCGCTATTTATCATCAATTGGATTATTGTAAGGGTGAAGATGAAGAAGTTGAATGCAGCATCAGTATAAAAAATGGTAAATGATAAAAAGATTGTTTATTGCACCATTTTTGTTTCGTAGATTTGCACATCAGGAGTAGATTATGACAGAACCCGAATTACCATCAAATTTATTGGAACAGGCCGTGAATGAAATGTCGCGACTGCCGGGCATTGGCCGCAAAACAGCTTTACGGCTGATTTTGCATTTGCTGCGCGAGGATAAAAAAGATGCCCTCAAACTTGGTGAATCACTCACAAAGCTGGTCAATGATATTCACTATTGCAAGGTATGCCATAACATTACCGAAAACGAAGTGTGTACCATTTGTGCTGACAATTCGCGCGACCAGAAGACCATTTGCGTGGTAGAAGACATTCGCGACTTGCTGGCCATTGAAAACACGCAGCAATACCGGGGCGTTTATCATGTGTTGGGCGGTATCATCTCTCCTATTGATGGCATAGGGCCCGGCGACCTTTCCATAAATATGCTCATGCAAAGATTGGAGAACCAGGAGGTAAAGGAAATAATCTTTGCATTGCCCACCACCATGGAAGGCGACACTACAAACTATTACCTGCACAAACAAATAGCCGGGCGGTCACCCAAAATCACTACCCTGGCCCGCGGGCTGGCCTTTGGTGATGAATTGCAATATGCTGATGAAATTACGCTTGGCCGTTCCCTCATCGAACGCATCGATTACCAGTCAGGTTAAACAAGCAAAAAACACAAAAAATAACCTACTGATTAGCAAAGCGAAGGAAACAATTTCACGAAAAAATACACTTTTTCTTTGGTAGAAACCGCATTTTACCTACCTTTGCATCCGCAATCGGCTACGTAGCTCAACTGGATAGAGCGTCTGACTACGGATCAGAAGGTTGGGGGTTCGACTCCTCCCGTGGTCACTAAACAGTAAGGAGTGTGAGTTTTGAGCAAGAGGCACAAAATTTACACTCCATTTTTTATTCCTCAATACTCAAACACTAACTCAACCTTATCAACTCCTCTCCCGGTCAACAAAGAGTTTGGAGTGTGAGTTTTGAGCAAGAGTACGAAATTTACACCCTGATGTGTAGTTTCAATTCTTAATTTAATAACAATGCGGCCACGATGTGGATGCCTCCATAAAATGCGAAAAAGGAATAGCCACCGCACAAAAAAACGTTTTGGTGGGCAGGGGGAAAAGAAAGTGTTCTGATTTTTTGTAGTTTTGATAATAACCTAAGCAATATTGCAATTGATTAGAGTTTAAACAGCGGATTCAAAATAAGCAGTACTTAGAAAAATGTAGTTTTGTCGCAAATATTTACTAAATTTGCGACAAAATAATATCTATAATATGTCTAAAAGTATTGATGATCAAATATTAATAAAAGTCAGAAAAGCCAAGAGGGGTTCGCTTTTTTTTGTGAGTGATTTCCTCCATTTTGGAACGGCAAAAGCTGTTGGGAAAGCTTTGGAGAGAATGGTTGAAAAAGGCGAGGTTTCAAGAGTGGCTCGTGGCATTTATGCAAGGCTCGAAACTCATGAAATGTTTGGTACGGTTTACCCTACAACAGAAGAAATTGCTAAAGCCGTAGCCAAAAGAGATGAAGCCCGTATTATTCCCACCGGGGTATTGGCTATGAATGTATTGGGTTTGTCAACACAAATACCTTTGAATGTGGTTTATTTAACAGATGGTTCAGCCCGTACTATTAAACTAACAAACAGAACAATTAAATTTAAAAAGACCTCCCCAAAAAACCTTGCTACAATAGGTAAAATAAGTGGTTTGGTTATGCAGGCACTGAAAGCAATTGGAAAAGATAATGTAACCGGAGAAGAAATAAAAATTGTTTTAAAACAACTTGAAAAAGAAGAACCTTACCGGCTACAACATGATATAAAATTAGCTCCGGAATGGATACGTGTAATTATGCGTAAAGCATTAAAAAGTGAAGAAGATGCATAGATGGTATAATATTTCGCAAAAAGACAAACAAATTGCCTACAATCAAATAGCTCCTAAATTCCGCAAGGATTTAATTTCTCAAGGTCAAAATCCTTGTGGAATTTAGGTTAACCCCGATTTAGAAAATCACTCATTTGGGTGAAGAATGAAACCGAATGAGATGATTTACTTAATCGAAAACGCAAGGAATACAAAGATATACTATATAATTCCTTGCGGATTTTGGGTAGCTGAGAAAATAGACCTACCTGCATTCGCCGTTGAAAAAGATTGGTGGGTAGTGCAAACGTTATCCATATTGTTTCAAACTGAAATAGGAAAACATTTGGTTTTTAAAGGAGGAACTTCGCTAAGCAAAGGATGGAATATTATTGATCGTTTTTCGGAAGATATCGACCTGGCAGTAGACAGGAATTTTTTCGGCTTTGAAGGCATATTGCGAAAAAAACAGCGGACTAAACTTAGAAAAGCTTCCAGGGAATATATTGAGCACACTCTTTTTCCGGAATTAAAAGCGGAGTTTACATCAAAAGAGCTAACAGAAGTTCAAATTGAATTGGGTGAAATTACTACAAGTGATCAGGACCCGGTTATTATCAATGTGAATTATCCGAATGTATTTGACACACCCGGATACCTAAAACCCAGGGTACAAATTGAAATCGGAAGTCGTTCACTAATGGAGCCGTTTGAAGAACGTTCCATTATCTCTTTTGTGGATGAGCAATATCCATCGGCGGAATTTTCTCAAAGTCCAATAAATATCCCAACAGTGCTTGTTGAACGCACTTTTCTGGAAAAAATGTTCCTACTGCATGAGGAATATCAACGTCCAAAAGAAAAAACCAGAATTAACCGTTTAAGCCGGCACTTGTATGATATCTATAAAATATCGAAAACGGATTTTGCACAAAAAGGATTAGAAAACAGAGCATTGTACGAAACAGTAGTTAAACACCGAAATAGCTTTTCTCGCCTGGGAGGCGTTGATTACAATTTACATAACCCCCAATCAATCAACTTCATCCCTTCAAATGAGTATCTCGCTGAATGGGAGAATGATTACACAATAATGCAAGAGCAAATGATTCATGGTCAATCCCCATCCTTTAAAGACTTAATAGATTCATTAAGCGTATTAAACAAGCAAATCAATGCGTTTGACTGGAAAATGGAAACAATATTTTAGAACCTAAGAAGAAAGCCAGATCGCGCGGATTTGTAATTATGAATGTTCGGAAGAGAGTTTGGAGTGTGAGTTTTGAGCAAGAAGCACAAAATTTACACTCCTTTTTTTATTCCTCAGGACTCAAACCCTAACTCAAACTAATCAACCGGGCTTTTTTGGTTTTTGTATCTGTCTGATTTTATTTTGGAAAAATCTTAGATCGTTCTTTTATTGTGCGGCGCAACAACCACCCTGCAAGGGTTGAATGATATGTCAGTTTAATCTGTCTCCTGTCTACCGCGCCCCAACCAACGATATTGATGATATTGTATCGCCCATCCCAACCAATGTGATGGGTTTGTCGATGATGATTGTGGGTACGGCAATTATTTCCAAATCGTCATTGGTGAAAATTCCTTCTTCAACCAGATTATTGGGTCCAAATAATTGAGATACCGTTTCGAATAAACTTCTAAGCTCATTCAAACCAATGTCTGATACCTGCTCATTGGCCGACCATAATAAATCATCTCTGGAATTAATAGCTCCGGTACCGGCTTTTGTTGCCGCAATGTTGGCAGCCAACTGCATCCCTTTCCGGTTCTGAATAGGTGATATTCTATATCGTTTTCTTTGGAGCGTTACATAAAGTCCAAACATGTGCAATTGAATACGGGGACAATTTGTATAATCAAAAACTTTGAGCATCCCCCTGAACAAATTACTACTGCCCGTATCTTTGTCGCATTGTTCAGCGAGGTTTCCTTCGCCAATAATTTCCAGGATATCAATCAGTTCCCGTTCGTTAAACCCAATACTGTCTACTTCTTTGGCTAACTTATCTACTAAATATTTTCGTATAGTTTTATCCTGTGTCGACGCTATTTCAAAATGCAATAAGCTGTCTGGGTTATTTTTGCGCCAGTTATCGACAATTTTGATGGACTCATTAATTCTTTCAATTCCCGAAGAGCCATCAGGAAGTTCATTGCTAAGCATTTGATAACCTGACAGAATGATGTATTCAAACGATATTGAAGGATCGCTCATTTTTTGATCAAATGCATCGTCAATGGCTAATTTAAGGTTCAGGGGATCATAGGTTGCAATAAAGCGATTTGATTTTGGACAGGTGAAGCTTTCACCATTAATGGTTAGCGTATCGCCCACGTCAAATTCAATGATCCAGTGAATTAAGGGCACATCTTCAGTTCGGTTAATAGTATGGGCTTTTTGTAATTCGCCAAAACGATTCACATTTTTCAGGTTATTTAGATCCAAAAAGCGTTTCGATTGCTCTTTTGGTGATGATGCCGTGTGCACATAGACATTCTCAACGCCGCACACCGCCATAGCATTAGCCACTATGCCACCCTGGCCGCCCATCTGCAAATTATCGTACCCAATGGTTGAATTGAGCCATTCGAAAACTGATTTTTCATGAATTAACCACTCATCGGCTATGCCGCTCTTAAAGCATTTGATCAGCCCGCGTATCGCATCCGCGTTGGTTTTGATACTTTTTTCACCTTCAGCTAAAATTGAGTCCGGCTCCATATTACTAGTGCGGATCAACGCTTCAATATCTTTTCCTGACACCTTAATTACAGCATCTATATTGGCATTAAATGCACTAATTAAACCATTTACTTTCGACATTTTTTCCAGCTGCACCGGAGAAGATTGATAATGTTCAGACCACTGCTTTTTTAGATTTGTATCCGTCATATAAAAAATAATCAATTAGAAATATAAGCATTGCTTATCGAAAAATCAACTCGCTTTCTTTTTTCGCTTCTTCATCTGATCTTTTAACCATTGTATAGCAGCATCTTCATCGCTAAACATTTTGGTAGGAACTTTGGGCTTACTGAACTTTAAAAACAGGTTGGCAAAGTATACGTTAAACACCGATCCGGTTAAAATAGCTGACCCGGCTACATGAGGACGATATTGAGCTGCGCCATAGTTTCTGACTTTTGAATCGACAAAAAGCATATCACGGATATCTACTAAATTAGCGCATAAGGCATCGCCATTCCATTCATCGCCGGCTTTTGTCATGGCCTCGGCCGTTTCCATATCGAGTGTGCATTCGTTTAAAGCCTTATAAACATAGATCTGATCATCTCTTTTGATCAGTTCAATCTTATCGTTGATGATTTTACTTTCCATTAGTATTTATATAATCGTTTACAAATTCAATTTACGGTAAAATCAATTGTTTGTTTCGGACATTTATCATACTAAATAGCTACTTATTAGTTATAAGCACTTTAATTCAAAATTTATTGATAACAAAATCCAACAATCATTTTTTTTCCAAATACTTACCTATCACATCAGTCAATTTTTGTGTGTCAATGGGTTTTGATATAAAATCGTCGCAGCCATGTTTGAATGCCAGTGCTCTATCCTCCTCGGAAGAATATGCTGTTTGAGCGATAATTGGCAGGTCTGGGCGTTGTAATTTTATCTTCACTGTAGCTTCATGCCCGTTCATCTCAGGCATTTTAATATCCATTAAAACAAGGGCGATATCTCTGTTTTCTGAGCATATTTTAACTGCTTCCATACCGTTTTTTGCATGTATCAGGTTGTAATCGGTGTCGGTTTCATCCTCAAACAATGCTTCCAGGTAAAGGTAATTGACCTCTTCATCCTCTGCTATGAGTATGGTTCGCTTATCAGTACTTTTGCTTTTACTCGAGGAAGATGCTTCTAAAAGTGCGTTATTTGTTTTGTCAGCCGGTTTGTACGGGATTGTCACGTAAAAAGTTGATCCTTCCCCCTTTTCTGAATCTACTGTAATTTCGCCACCCAATAATTTGGCATTTTCCTCCGAAATGGACAATCCCAGGCCTAAACCGCTATGTTTTTTAACCATTTCTTTTTCTTCCTGCGAAAACCGGTCAAATATTTTTTGATGATTTTCAGGTAATATTCCTATGCCTGTATCCTTTACATACAGTACAATGTTTCTTTCTTTTAGAAAGTAACCAAACTCAATAAAACCTTCGTTGGTATATTTGAGTGCATTTTCAATGAGGTTGCTCAATATTTTATTCAGCTTCGCTTTGTCTGAAATGATGTGGCTTTGATTGTCGTGCAGGGCTTTTTTTACATAAATCGGGATATGCTGCTCCTTTGCTTTTAAGTTGAAAATTGAAAACATTTCCATCACAACGTCGTTAAGGTTGATTTTTTCCTCTTTTAGTTGCAACTGCCTTGTTTCCAGGTTAGAAATCTCCAGTATATCGTCAATTATTCTCAAAAGCTGATGGCTACTGCTTTGTATAATTTTCGTATAATATTGTCGTTTTTCTTCGCTAACTGTAGGTTTATGCAGCATGGCAGAAAACCCGATAATACCGTTCATGGGTGTTCTTATCTCGTGCGACATATTGTTGATAAATTCCGTTTTGAGGCGGTTGGCTCTTTCGGCTTTTTCTTTGGATTTTATGAGTTCCTGCTCAGCTTGTTTTTGTTCTGTTATATCTCTGAATTCAACCACTCTCACTTGTTTGCCTTTATAAGGTATGTTTCTTGCCTCAAGGCGAAGCGGGTACTCCCGACCATTTTTCCGCACGCCAATTGCTTCGTAAGCTTTTTCATATCCGCTTAGTATCTGCGACATTACAAAATCACGCTTACTTTGGGCAATTAGCAACAACCCATCCATCCCAATGAGCTCGTTGTAAGCGTAGCCGGTGATTTCCGATAGTCCCTGGTTGCAATCCAAAATAACACCTTTGTCGTGAATAGTTATTCCTCCAAACGAAGCATTGTGAAGTGCCTTAAAACGTGCTTCGCTTTCCAGCAATGCCTTCTCTGCTTTAATATTAGCGGTTATATTTTTGCTCACAGCAAACATTACCTCTTTGCCCTGCAATCGAATTTTATATCCTTTAACTTCAACATAAATAGTGGTTCCATCTTTGGTTTTGTGCTTTCTGATTGGAACCTCTGTTTTTCCTTCTTTACTGACTTTCTCTATTTGCAATGCCGTTTTTTCAGGCTCAGCGCTAAATTCCAGTACTGATTTTCCTTTTAATTCATCGGGGGAATATCCGTAAAGGACGGAAGTTGCATTGTTGGCATCAATAATTTGTATTGTATCAGGGTCGTAGATAAAAATTGCGTCGGTATCCCGCTCAAATAACAGGCGATATTTTTCTTTGTTTTCTTCGGCTCGTTCTTTGGCTTGTAGCAGTTCTTCATTTGTTTGCCTCAGTTCTTCGTTTACTGTTTCGTACTCTTCGGTTCTGTATCGCAGTTCTTTTTCATTCTCTTCTGCGTATTCTTTTGCTTTGGTGAGTTCGTTGTTTTGAAACAACAGTTCTTCGATCGAATCATCTGTTTTATTAACTTTCAATGATTGGATTAATGCCAAGTCCAGTTCGATCACGTTTTTAAAATGAATCAATAATTGCTCCTGGTCTTCCGTAAAATGTTTTTCCTTGTTGGCAAGTACGCAGATGGTGCCAAAAGGTATTTTATCAGGAAAATTGAGGGGCATTCCGAGGTAGGCAATCATTCCCAATTTTAAATCGGGATTATGGTCCCAATCTTTATCTTTCAGTGCATTGGGGATGAGCAATTCCTTTTGCGATTTGATGACCGTTTCGCAATACAGACCTTCCCAATGCTCCTTATCGCCCGGGTTATAGGGGTTATTTTCCGATTGACTTGAAATAAAAACTTCCATGAATTCATTTTCGTTTTTCATGATCAGTGCGGCCGGCACAGCGATTACATTAGCCAACAGATTGGCAATTTCCTGCCATTTGTTTAGAAAGTCTTTGGGTATGTTGGTAAACGAATTCATGGTTGGTTGGTTTTGCTGGTTCTTACGCTAATGGTCGCGAGCTGTTATATATACACGTAAACAATTTCAAACTCACTTTGAAAAGGTCTGACCTTACAATGTAGGCATTTTTAGCTCAATTTGAGGTATTATTACCAGAATATTTGAACCCTTACCCTTGCGCCGATGATTTTTTTTTACATCGCATCACCATCCAAATGCGGCGGTTTTGTGTCGAACAAAACCCCTTTTGCAATTTTTTTTCCGATGCCATTATTCGGTACGTTTCCATCAATACCATCTCCAATTTGCACGCCGGTGCCGTAGCAGCGTCTTCGGTTTGGCCAGGTCCCACAGCGACGGCTTCGCTTTGAGCGAAACCGTCGCCTGCCTGCGCACGTTTCGCATCGCTGATTTAGCATTCCGAAAAATCGCGATGATATTGATGATATCTCATTTTAATCGGTTGCTTCCAACTTTCGCGGCAATGTAAATTTAAAATCACTTCCCTTGCCGACTTCACTTTCTGCCCAAATTTCTCCTCCGTGTTTGTTGATAAATTCTTTGCACAGCAATAAGCCAAATCCGGTACCATGCTCGTCGTTTGTTCCGGGTTTAGATTTTATTTTGCCTACTTTAAACAAGGAATCGAGTGTTTCCTGCTTCATACCGGTTCCGGTATCGGATATTTCAACTTGAACAAAATTCTGGCTTTTACTTGCCGAAACATTGATCTTTCCCCTTTCGGGTGTAAATTTAATGGCATTGCTCAATAGGTTACGAATTACGGTTTTAATCATTTCGCTATCTGCTACGGCGTTAATTTCTTCAGCCATGTCTATTTCTATGGTTATTTGTTTGGCGTCTGCCGAATCGTTCAGTAGCATAAATGTTTCGTAAACCAGGAAATATAAATTCGTAGTTTCCGGATTAAACGGAATTTTATCTCGCTGAATACTTGACCACTCAAGCAGGTTATTTAACAGATTATATGTTTGTCTCGATGTTTTATATATTGTTTCTATATGTTCTTTGATTTTTTCTCTGTCGTATTGGTCAAATTTTTTGATCAGTATATCTGAAAACCCCAATAATGTCGTAAAAGGGCTTCTAAGGTCATGCCCTAAAATGGAAATAAACTGGTCTTTGGTGGCATTGGCTTCTTCGAGTTTTTTGGAATATTGATGTAGTTTGTTTTCTTGCTCTTTTAGTTTTGTAATATTTAATACAATACCTTCTGAAACCAGAGGTTTTCCGCTTTTATCAAAAGTGGTTTTGCATTTTTCCTGCACGTACTTTATTTTGCCGCTTTTCATCAACAAGCGGTGCGTAATATCGTAAGGCTTTTGGGTTTGCAGTGAATGGGTATAAGCCTCATTAACCATTTCGCGGTCGTCGGGGTGGATAAACTCAAGAAAACCTTCATAAGTGGCTTTAAATTCTTGCGGCTGACAATCGAATATCCGGTAAATTTCGTCTGACCAATACAGTTTATCATTTATAATATCTAATTTCCAATTGCCCAATTGAGCGTTGTGCTGTGCTTGTTTCAAACGTTCTTCGCTTTCTTCTGCTTTTTCTTTGGCATTTCTTATCTCGGTAATATCTGCGAATGTAACAACAACTTGAGCTAATTCGTTTTTATCGTTGAATTGTGGAATAGAATTAATATTAATCCACGAATAAACATTTTTTTCAGGAATAAAAACGCCCATAATTGAGTTCCTTACAGGTTTTTTAGTTTTTATTGTGATCCTTGCCGGATGTGTTTCGCCCGGATACGCTGTTCCGTCTTCGTGTATTGATTTCCAACGCGGGTCGAGTGAAGTTTTCCCGTAAAGTTGGTCTAAACTAAGCCCGAGAATTCTTGCTGCTGCTTCGTTTGCTCGAATAATTTCACCTGATGGTTTATGATACACAACGCCCTGTACCATATTTTCAAACAAAAATCGTAAATTTTCTTCGCTTTTTTCGGTTGTTTCTTTGGCTGCAAAGAGTTCCAGATTTGCTTGATTAAGTTCTTGGTTCTGTGCAGCTATTTTTTCATTCTTATTCTTAAGTAAGCGTTCGGATTGTTTATGTTCGGTGACGTCAGTGGTTACTGTGGCAAAGTGTTTCTTTTCCGGGCTTATCACTGAAATAGAGAAGTGTTTATCCATGGGCTGAAAATAGGTCTCATAATGGTACGGTTCACCGGTAAGTGCTACCTCCGAGTATTTGCTGAGATAAGGAGGCTCCTCAGTACCGTATACTTCGGTGGACAACCTACCTACGGCGGCATTTCGTGATATACCCGTGATTTTTGTAAAGGCTTCGTTACAGTCAGTGATACGGTAATTGACTGGTTTACCATCCCTGTCAAACACCAACTCGTGCATTACCACCATTTCTGACATTGAGGCGAAGAGGGTTCTTAGTTTGTTTTGGCTCTTGCGCAAGGCTTCTTCTGCTATTTTGGGTTCGGTAATGTCATTAAATGTAACAACAATGTGATTCGGTATGTATTGAGCATATATTTCACAAATTTTTATGGACCCGTCTTTACAGGTAATGTGGTATTCGCCTGTATTAATTGCGGTATCTGATTTCCGGGCAGTTTTTAGATAGGGTTTCCAGCGTTCAATAACCTGCTTTCTGTATTCCGGGTCGGGGTATGCAAGCTCGTACCATTCGGATACTGTTGCAGGTGAATGTCCAAACATTTTTACTGCATTTTGACTCCAATATTGTACTTTTTCATGCCTTAAATCAGCAATAGTCATGGGGAACGGGCTTTCGTTAACAATTAAACTGAGCTTTTTCTGGCTTTCTAAAAGTGCTTGCCCGGTTTGTTTGCGTGAAACAATTTCGCCAATAAGCTGTGCAATTGACTTTAGCCGTTTTTTGGCAATTTCAATAATAAAATCGGGACGGGGATTGTATGCTTTAGCTTTTTGTTTGAGTGTATTAAAATCAATTCTATATTTTTCAGCTATTTCTTTCAGGCTTTCATTGTCTGTTGGCGGATTTCCATAACCAGTATTTATGGCTCCAATTACTTCACTGCCTACAAAAATGGGTTCTGCAAAAAGCCTGATTCCGCCCGGACAGTCAATATCGGTACTTTTTTTTGCAATAATTGCTACTTTTGCCGAATTGTTCCAGCAATCATCGTGGCAAAGCCACTTGCCACAGTTCAAAGCAATTTTATTATCGTTGGTCTGGCACAGTTTTCTCGATGAAGCATCCAATAGCCGGCACCAGGCCGAATCAAATTCGCCGTAGGCATAATCGCCGTTTTTTTCGTATATAGCCACCGAAGTATCCAGCAAATCCATCAGTTCGGAAGTAAGATTTTTCAGGGTTTCTTTGCCTACTAAATCCAGAATGGTTCTATCGGTATTCAACTCGGTTACGTCGCCGTAATAAGGGGTATATGGTTCTTTACTCCCGATATTTTCCTTGTCGTGAAGCCATTGTGTTTTGGCTAATTGGGCTTCGAGTTCTGCTACTTTTTTTGATAATTCTTCGTTTGTAGGGCTATTTTTATGCATATCGCTGATCTTTATAATCTTAACTATATAAAATAGATAATCTCCCGGTATTATTCAATCATTGCGCTTTTTTATATTTATTGAGTCCGGTCTAAAAATGTTTAAAAACGTCATTATGGTCTGCTGGCTGGCGAATCGTAATGAACGTCGCTGATTGAGCTGTATAAAAGGCCAAACCCACAGCGATGGCTTCCCTTTGAACTAAACCATCGCCTGCCTGTGCACGGTGCGCATCGCTGATTTACTGTACCGGTAAGTCGCGGTACGCGTAATTGAATGGTTTGTAATAGCATTCTTCCTTTTATTCCATTTTGCAGACAACCTCACGCTGCGACTATTGGGCAATATCTTTTTAATCAGTTGTTTCCAACTTCCGCGGCACTGTAAATTTAAAATCGCTGCCTTTCCCGATTTCACTTTCTGCCCAAATTTCTTCTCCGTGTTTGTCGATAAATTCTTTGCATAACAATAAGCCAAATCCGGTACCTTGCTCGTCTTCTGTTCCGGGCATTGAAATGGTTTTGCCTACTTTAAACAACGAATTGAGCGTTTCGCTGTCCATGCCGATACCGGTATCGGATATTTCAATTTGAACGAAATTTTGATTTTGGCTTGCCGAAATATTGATTGTACCGTCTTCGGGGGTAAATTTTATGGCATTGCTCAACAGGTTGCGAATTACGGTTTTTATCATTTCGATATCTACATTGGCTTCAATATCCTCAACCACATCTAGTTCTATGTTTATTTGTTTGGCTTTTGCCGATTCGTGTAGGAGCTTATATGATTCGTAAACCAGGGAATATAAATTGGTTGTTTGCGGATTAAACGGAATTTTATTTCGCTGACTTCTTGACCACTCCAGTAGGTTTTCTAGAAGATTAAACGTTTGTCTGGATGTCTTACGTATTGTTTTTACAAATAGCTTAATTTTTTCTATGTCGTATTCCTCAATATTTTCTATAAGCAAATTAGTTAGACCTATTAATGAGTTAAAAGGACTTCTGAGATCGTGTCCCAAGATGGAAACAAACTGGTCTTTGGTGGCATTGGCTTCTTCGAGTTTTAATTCTGCCTGCTTTATTTGTAAAATTAAACCTGCCTGTTTCACAAATGCTTCTATGAATTCAGCATTGGTTATTTTTGTTTTATTATACGTAAAGAGGTGAAAATTTGCCAGCAAGTTTTTGCCTCTTAAAATTCCGATGGAATATATTTTATGTATTCCTAATATTTTTTCGATAGTATTAGCTGCCAATGAAGGAAACTGACCTTTCGAAAAATCTGTTAATCCTTTTTTAAACTCAACCAGCTTTCCGGTTTTGTAGAACTCTCTATAATCAGGCATAAGTTTGAATTCTTTTCCAACCGGATTAAATGGCATCACGTTTAATAGTTTTTTAAAAAGTTGATTGTTTATTCCGTAAAAATTCTCAAAAATTGCTTTTTCATTTTCGTTATCAATAGTCTGAAACAATATTATCGTATCGGGCAAAATTTCGCTGAGCTTTGAAGATATGTAATGGTAAATGCTGTTTAGGTCTTTCAGGTTAAATGCTTCATTTACCATGGTATTGAGAAAATGCAGGTTTGCTTCGCTTTGTTTCAGAGCTTGCTCAGCTTTTTTGCGTTCCGTTACGTCATTAAATGTAACTACAATGTTATCTGGTATATATTGAACAAATATTTCACAAATTTTGATTGAGCCCTCTTTGCAGGTAATATGGTATTCGCCTGTATTTATTGCAGTATCAGACTCCCGGGCAGTTTTTAGAAAGGGTTTCCAGCGTTCAATAGCCTGTTTTCTGTATTCCGGATCGGGGTAAGCAAGCTCGTACCATTCGGATACTGTTGCCGGTGAATGCCCAAACATTTTTACTGCATTTTGGCTCCAATATTGAATTTTTTCATTATTAATATCTGCAACAGCAATGGGGAAAGGGCTTTCGTTAACAATTAAGCTGAGCTTTTCTTCGCTTTGTTTAAGTGCTTCTTCTGCTTGTTTACGTTCGGTTATATCCCTTGTATTAAAAAGAATTTCAATTGGTTTCGCATTTTCGTCAAAAATAAAAGTGCCAAATGTTTCAAACCACAAATACGAACCATCAGCACATAAATTTCTATAGGTTGATTTCGCTTTATCTGTTCTATTTTCAATGAAAGATATAAAATCTGATTGCACGCTGGGTAGATCATCAGGATGAACAAAATCCATTACGTTTTTCTCAATCAACCAATCGGTATCATAACCTAATATCTTATGAGATGCACCTGCATATTTATAATTACCTTGCAAGTCGGTTACCGCAACCAGATCGAGCATATTATCTGAAATTGATTTTAATTTTCTTTCGCTTGCTTCGGCTTTCTCTTTGGCAGTATTCAGTTGGGTCGTTTGTTCTAAACTTTTCAGGTTTTTTAAACCTGTCTTACCTATTGTTTCGGTCAGTTTAACTAAAAACTCTGCATTTTTTTTGATTTGCGCTTCGCTAAATACAGGAACGCTTTCAAGCGCGCTTAGATATTTTTTTTCATCAAAACCAAATTGTTTGGCTTGCTGCCTGAAATATTCTATATCGGGTTTCTTAGAAAAAACTTGCCCCGTAAAAAAATTGCCTACATGTTCGTTTTCAATCATAATAGGAATTGCCACGTCAATTAGTCCGTTTTTACATTGATAGACATTGTATTTTTCACCTTTTTTTAATTTACCGGCAAGAATAGTATCGCTCTCATTACATCTTTTTCTTGTTTTCGGGTTCATACGGTGAAATTGTGTACAGATTGGCTGCCAACCTGTTGCAATTAGAACATTTCCGTCTAAATCAAGAATTGCCGTAACTGTACCGGTTATTCCGGAAAAACTTTCACATAAAGATTTTAATTCATCTACATCAATTATTTGTGATAATGTATAGTTCATTTTTCTTCTTTAGTTGAATGTTTTATCAATCCTATTCTCACCATCCACCGGCAACGTAAACTTAAAATTACTGCCCTTGCCTACTTCACTTTCTACCCAAATTTCGCCATTGTGTTTTTCGATAAATTCTTTGCAAAGCAACAAGCCAAAACCGGTTCCATGCTCGCCGTTTGTTCCGGGACGAGATTCGATTTTGCCTACTTTAAACAAGGAATCGAGTGTTTTCTGCTTCATGCCGGTTCCGGTATCGGATATTTCAATTTGAACGAAATTTTGGCTTTTACTTGCCGAAACATTGATTGTGCCGCCTTCGGGTGTAAATTTTATGGCATTGCTCAACAGGTTGCGAATTACGGTTTTTATCATTTCGCTGTCTACATTGGCTTCAATATCTTCAGCCACATCAAGTTCTATGGTTATTTGTTTGGCTACTGCCGATTCGTTCAAAAGCATATATGTTTCGTAAATCAGGGGGTAAATACTTGTTGTTTGCGAATTGAGTGTTGTTTTATCCCCCTTAATTCTTGACCATTCCAATAGGTTATTTAACAGATTATATGTTTGTTTCGATGTTTTGTATATTGTTTCAATATGCGCTTTCAATGTTTCTCTATCGTATTGGTCAAATTTTTTGACGAGCAAATCTGAAAAACCCAACAATGTGGTAAACGGGTTTTTAAGGTCGTGCCCTAAAATGGAAATAAACTGGTCTTTGGTGGTATTGACTTCCTGTAATTCTTTATTCGTCTGGTTTAGTTGTTGTAAAGTGGTTTCAAGCTTGTGCTTTTCTTTTAACAGCTCCCTCTGAAGATTATTTACTTCACGATTTAGTTGATGCATTGTTACATTTTGTTCAGTAAGTTGCGCTGCATTTACACCCCCCACAATCAGTAACTGATTTTCTTTCCTGTAAACCTGCGCCCAAATTGAAGTATTGACAGAATAATAATCGCCAAGGGTCATAAAACCTTCAAAAATCAGTGTTTCTGATGCGTTTTTCAACAACAGTTTATCAAATGTCGGGTTAATAAAGCTATCGGCCGGCTCATCATTGAAAAGAGCAGACATGGAATTGTTTGCAAAAATCAACTTTTTGTCAGTAGAAAACAAGGCTATACAAAATGACTCATTTTTTATTATAGCAGAATTAATTTCGTCTGTCCAGGCAGATATTATAAATGATATATCTTTCTTTTGCATAATTTAGTGTAAAGAATTGGGGGCTTCAAGTTCTTCGTCAGATACTTTTACAAATAACGGGATGTTTACCTGCATCCATTCATAATAGGGATAAACCTGGGCAAAGCACTCCGGTGTCAAAACGTCTTTAATTACCGTAATCCAGGTATTTAATTGTGCAGCCCAGTAATTGGTTGTAAATCCGTGGCTGCGGTATGCTCTGAATACCCACAAAATGGTTTCGACCAAAACATCGGGATTGTGGTTTTTTAATATCGAGCCGATAAACCGCACATGATTGGCGTGGTTGTCTTTCATCATTTCGATATTATTATCACCCACAAGACTTTGTAAGTCCGGTCTGTTAATCATTGCGGCGTTCATCGTTGTTGTCAATTGTTCTGCTTTTTGAATGTACTCGTTTGCAGCTTCGGGATTGACCTGCTTTAATTGCCGGGCAGAATCTAAAAGTGTTTTTTTATCCATATTAATTTAGTTTTTTTATATACGCATCTGTACTGTGTAGGTCGGGTTGATAGGTTACATTTTCATACTTTGATATAACGTCCAGGCCGCCATGACGAAATGCTTGTCCGCCAACTAAAATAGGGAGATTTGGCAATTCCTTTCTTATCTTTTGTATCATGCCCTCAAGAATGGGTAAATGAAAGTAAATACTTAGAGAGATGGCAAGTATATCTGGCTTAATGCTTGCGACAAAAGCAATCAGGTCTTTTGTTGGCGTATTGGCGCCAAGAAAATGGGCGTTCCAGCCATTCATCTCAAAAATATCGCTAATCATTTTTCCTCCAACCTGGTGAAATTCATTTTCGACACATGCAATAACAACCGTTTTGTTGCTCTTTTCTTTTAGAATTATTTTTGAATATAGTTCATTTAAAAGGGCCTCGACTATTGCAGAGGCTAAATGTTCCGTAGCTACACTAATTTTATTGTTTTCCCATAGTTCGCCGATGTCGTAAAGTGCTTTTTTGATGATATTCTCATACAGTTCATTTATTGAGTAATTTTCATCCATATATTGCTGCGCATATTCAGAGCATTGTAAACGGTTGCCTGAAATCAATAGATTTAAAAACTCCTTATGTCTTTCTATTTGTAGGTTATCACTCATAATTTGTCGTTAATATAGGCAAATATCAGTTTATTTGCTTGAAAAAGGTTAATATTATTCGTATAACGTTTTTGAGCTTATATCATATGCGCAATAAATTTCCTAGTTGTAAGTTACGCATATCGTCGCTAAATGTTCTAACCGGGAGGAATAATATGTAGTGGATAGCGATTATGCTCCGGGTTTACCCTAAGGGATTGTGCCGATTTATAATTAGGGGGGTTCGAAAGACTTGATAATTAGCAGGCGGCTATTTTCTTAATGCTGTTTTACAGTTCAAACAAAAATCTCGATGTACCGATATCCCTGAGCCACAGACATCACAAGTCCATCGTTTTTGCTCATTTTTGAGGAATCTATCTAATCCATTCTCTCTAATGAAATTGAGATTATCTATCATGCTCATTCTGTATTTTGTCCGATAACGTTTATCAAGATGTTTTAATCTTGAACAGGGAAATTTATCGCAATCGTAACAAAATCCCGATTCTGTTTTTGTCAATAATTCACAATTTACTATGGCACAACTTCTACAAGTATTGGGTTTGTTCGCATCATCTTTTTTAAAGCATCCTCCACAAGGATTCTTTTCCCGTAAATATGCAATGCACAGTCCACAGTTCATTCCACAAGCAGCAATTAGTCCCATGTATCTCAATTCTCCTGACATATCTCATTTACCATTTGTACTGGAACAGATGTTTTTTTCGATACTTCCTCTGCACTCATCCCTTGATTGCGAAAACGTTTTACAAAACAAGAAATCGTTTCTCCAATTTCAACTAAATTGTTATCTGGGTCATAAAAACGAATTGTTTGTTGTCCCCATAATTCTTCGGTCTCTTTATGCAAGTATTTCAATTTGTGTTTTTCTATATTTTCAACAACTAATTCAAAATCATCGGTCTCAAAACAAATTTCCAGATTTTTGTTACCTGATTTATCAAAGGTCCGTCCAAGATACTTTGCGACTGGGTACTCTTCTTTCAGTTTCCACAATGACAGTCCGTTTTTGAAACCGATACAGTTACCAAAATCAAATTCAATTTTCTGTTGAAGAATGTTTTGATAGAATGATTTCATCTGTTCAAATTCTTCCGTCATGATTACTGTTGAATGAAATTTTATTTCCATGGTTTGTCCCTTCTTGCTTTTCTGTTAAATGCACGGTAAATAGTGTTTCACCCCTTGCTTAAGCAAAGTAATACATATTTGTAACAAATTCAAATTTAGGCAACTGCTTAAATAATTTATGAAAGGTAATGAAAGGATAAAACAATGCCGAATGGTTATCGCGCCGATTGCAACCGGGCCTGCTGTTAAGCAGCAAGCTCACTGAAGGTAAATCGGCGCGAGTTGATTTCAAATGATTCTTTACTCCAATTCTATAACAGCTAAATTATACGCTCCGTCCACCTTTGTATTCACAGACAAACCTTCAGAGGCCCAGGCCATATCCATATTTACAATAATCAGTTGATTACCCCGCAAAATTACCTCAGCCGGCTGATCCAGTCCGCCGTTGGCCCCTGTTACATCACCATTTTTTTGAAGTGTGTTAACTGTTCCTTCTTTATCAATAGAATGGACAGCGTTATTGAGGAAATCAGCTACGAAAAACAATTCTCGCTCTTTATCAAAGATAAGTCCGTCCGGAGCTTTCAGGTTTGGGTTTTCTGCAAAAAGCTCAGTTTTTACAGCCTTATTATTGTCATCCATAGTCGATTTATAGATGACTCCCTTTTCAATAACGGTGGTGTAAAGGAAACCATCATCATCAAAAGTAACGCCGTCAGCACCAAAGCCCATAGTATTGTCTGAGGAAAAAGAAACCACCAGGTGATTATCAAACTTTTCACCCTGATAAGGTGATAACTCCACAGGTTTATCGCCCGACAGCTCTTCCAGCGTAAAAGCATATACTCCGCTGGCCAGGCTATCTTCAGTTGAGGCCATTACCGATTCCGTTACAAAGAGGGTGCTGTCTTCCCAGAATACGCCGTTTGAGGCAATAAAGCCGGTAACCACCACATCCATGTCCACAGCCTTGCCATCCTCAACATTTATGCGTACCAGCCGCGACTTATGATCTCTGCTATGGAAGACCTGCATGTCGGCCACATAAAGGTTTCCATCCGGTCCGAAGGCCGCATCCATTGGACCCATCTTTCCTGTTTCGGGGTGAAAATCCGCTTCTTTAAAATCATACCAATGCTCTATGCTATTATTTTCATCGATGCGGGCCATAAAGGGAGAAGAGGGTTTGTCAATCATACCCTTTTCCAGAAGATGCTGATTGTTGAAGTTAGGCACGGAAAGTATCAGATCTCCGTTTGGTGCCATAGCAAGTCCATCGGGGGTATTGTAGCCTTTGGGCAAATCAATGAAAAGCTTAGACTGGTATTCTTTGCTTTCCTTTAGTCCTTCGTCAGTGGCAGCTTTTTTGTCTTTTTTGCCTGCACAACCGGCAAAAAGTATGAGCAACACCGGCAATAATAAGATAAATTTTTTCATGTCAATATATTTTTTGATTTGAATTATTCCATCTCCTCAACTGAAATAGCAAAGGAAAATTTATTTCGAAAGCTGTTTAATAATGGCCATTACATCTTCTTCTCCCAAACCCGGAGTGGCTTTATCAAAGGTTTCGAGAGCAACCTGTCCAAGTTTTGAATCCATTTGCTGATCACGGGCAAGTTTAAGGTCTTTGGCCATATGTTTAAGCGCGAAAGCCGAAGGAAATTCGTTGTTAAGAATGGATTTGCTTTTTGCCTTCACATAAGGACTGCCCAGTCCTCCGGTGCCAATAATTTCCAGGATATCTTCTTTCTTTATACCCATTTTGCCGGCAAATGCAACCATCTCTGCCAGTCCCTGTGTTGTAATGGCCAGAAACAAATTCACGGCAAGTTTGGCTTTATTTCCGGCTCCGCTTTCGCCCACATTAAAAACAGCCTTGCCCAGTTTTTCAAGAACAGGCTTTACCTCATCAAACAATTTTGCAGGGGCGCCGGCCATAATCACCAGTGATGCCTCTGAGGCCTGTTTGACACTGCCGGAAACGGGCGCATCCATGTACTTTTGTCCACCTTTCTCACAAAGCTTGCTCATTTCCAGGCTGACTTCGGGCGACACCGTACTCATATTAACAATGATTTTCCCGGTAGCCGTGGCATCCAGAAGACCTTGTTTTGCTTTAAATACTTCCCGGACTGCATCATCATCTGAAACCATGATAAAAACCAGATCCGTAGATTCTATTAATTCAGAAGGCGTTTCGGCCGACCTGGCTCCCTGCTTGAGGAGTTCCTGTTCTTTCGCCTTAGTTCTATTATATACTGAAACCTCGTAGCCGGCTTTAATAAGATTTTGAGTCATTAGAGCTCCCATGGCTCCCAAACCAATCCATCCGATTTTAGGTGTATCCATAATTTTTTGATTTTTAATCCGAATAATGCATGAATTACTCCAGTCTCCGCCCCCGATAAAAAAACGGGGGCAGCCTCTGAACTATACTCCTAACAAATATAATTTATGAATAGTTCAGGTTTGGGACACTACGTCCTTGAAATCCCGACTCATAGTTATTTTGATTTATCTGTTTGTCGTGTCTATGGTGGACATACTGCCCACAACTATGCGGCTAACTTCAATAAGTTGAATAACGCTTCCATATATCCATCTACCGTATGGTGTGTATCTGCATGTTTTATGTGCGGTTATTTCTATTTTTGTAAACGTTTACAAAAACGATTATTGCTCTTTTTCAAATTTAACAATGGTTGTTGGGGATTCCTATTTTTTTTGCAACAAAAACCCTTGTAAGGCCACCTAAACAACCTTTTTCAACTCATGAACCTTGATTTTTCGCGCGCTGCAAATTCCTTTAAAGTAGTAGGTTTTTTATGGGTGAGCTGTTCGTAAAAATCCGATATATGTGGTGCGGACTGAAATCGTGGTAAAAAATGCAGCATAATCATTACGAGTACCTTGCCCCTTTTCATACCTTCGCGTCGTTTCATGCGGTAAAAACGCAATGGGTTCACGTTTTTATACGTTACCGGAACATTGGCTGTTTCGGCAATTATGCGGCTTACGGTGTAGAAATTTTCATTTTCATAACCCGTAATTTCATAGGCCTTGTTTTTATATCTGGCAAACTTATGCAGCAGCATGGCTGAAGCCTCGCTGATGTTTTCCACATCAATCCAGTTAAATTTGGCTTTCCCGGCCGGTAATACAATTTGTTGCTTTTGCTTAATGTCGTGAAGCAGCGTGGTGGTTAAATTCTGCATAAAATAGCCGGGACGCAAAAAAATGTAATCGAATCCAAACGTTTTTATGCTTTGTTCAATTTTGTGGTGTGGTATCACTTTGCTTTTCTCAGCGCCTTGCACAGAAAGGAACACCACCTCGGTTACATGCTGTTGTTGCATGGCTGCAAAAAAAGGCCTAAAATATTTTTCGATATTTGAAATATGGGGCGGCCGCAACAAAAACACGCGGTCAATGTGCGCCAGGGCCTGGGGAAAAGTATCTGGCTGTTCAAAATCCAGATGCACAAATTCCAGTTCCGCAAAATTTTTGAATACCTGCCGTGCTTTTTCCACATCTCTTACCCCTGCCACAATGCGTACAGGGGCTTGCAAACGGTTTAAAAAACGTATTACTTCAAACCCCACATTGCCGGTGGCTCCGGTAACTAAAATTCGCTCCATACCTATTAATTTGGGCCGGTTATTTTTTCAATAATCCGGTTTATTTCTATGCTGAGTAGTTCCAGCTCAGCCGTGTATGCGTCTGTATCTGCCACAAGGGTTTTAATGATAACTTTATTGTGGCGCATACGCAAATCGCAGTATTCCATCAGTAGTTTATTCTGCACCAACAGCTCCTCCGGCAGTTTATCAATGGTATTGAGTTCTGCTACAATCTTTTTGTTTTCTTTCCAGAGTTCAACGCCGGTTCTGAATTCTCTGATCAAATAGTCCGCAGATGCCGTTTCCAACTTATTATAGACTTCAAGCGCCTCGCTTTCATGTGCTGTAAACCTGTTCATGCCTTGCTGGTATTGCGCCACATCGTAATCGGCCTGTTGTGTAGCTAAATCGCCTGCAAAAAAGGCAGCACCTGCAATACCAACAATCAAAATGCCCATAAAGATGGCACCAACACCGGCAGCTCTCCAACCCGAATAAAACTGTCCACCATCAATTTTATGAAACTTTAAAGTCTCACCCTGTAATTGCTCTACAATAAAATAAATTATTATTGTGTACACAGCAGGTATTACTGTATTGGGTATTTTATCGACAACGGCCTCCGGTAATGCAAAGATGCCGGCGAAAATGAGCAGTGTTGCAATAATCCCGATAAAAAAGGGTTTTTGTGCATTTTCCCGATTTCCGAGCTGCTCATAATTCTTTTTTATCAAATACCCGGCTGCCACAGGCCCGCCAAAAAAGGTAGCTACTGTTATAGCATTTTGCGAATAAAGTTTTTTTGATTCTTCCATAAAACAAGTTTGTATCTGGTTCTATTAATCGTACTTTGGAAGCAGCATATCGGAGGTACTCATATACTCAAAAGGATTTTTTTCGCTCCATCCGATATAATCCAGGGTCACCTTTTCGGCACTGTTTACATAAAACCGGAATTCAAATATTAAATAATTGCCTTCAAAATACCCCATATAAGTATGCCTGAAATATCGATCGCTGCCCCTCAAAAGACCCTGCTCTATCAGGTCATATCCATCCAGATCGCCATACACACCCTGTGGCGGTTTTATGCTGATTAATTGAAATTTGTTCAAATAATCGTTGCGTTCCGAAATTTTCTTGGATTCATCCCAGGCTCTGCCCAAATGCTCTATGATAAAATCGGCGTTTGCTTCATGTTGTTTATCTTCTAAACGCTGGAAAAATTCAGAAGCCATCTTTTTTGCCGCTTTCAGATATTCCAGTTTAGGTACCTTATTCAGGTCCATGTTTTGAGCACTCGTGATGCCCATATTAAAAACCATGGTCAATAGCAGTAAAAATGTTGTTGTGTTTTTCATGATCGATTATTTAAAATTTACAATTTTGCAGTCGTAAAATATTTACCTTCTAACCTACAGAAGCCATCTGGCGTAATTTACTTTTCAAATATAGCAAAGATTAAAAAAAAATTATTTTAAATTGTAATAAAACTGAAAGCTTATGGGTGCTCCGGGTTTCAGGGTGAAGAATTAAAAACCACAATCAACAGGAGACAGAAATTTTCACATCGTTTGTTGCTTGTGCAATAAAAACATACACCCAGGATAGCGTTTTTACCGGGCGGCCCGTTTAAACAGCAACAGGGCAATCAGAGAATATATGATGTTGGGTAACCATACAGCTAATCCAGGGTTCATGGTTGCATTTATCGCAAATACTGTTGTTATTTGCTGGAACATTATGTAAGTAAAAGTAAGTGCAATACCTAACCCAATATTGAGTCCAATCCCGCCCCTGGTTTTGCGCGATGCCAGTGCCATGCCAATTATAGCCAGTATAAAAGTAGAAAAAGGAAATGCAAACCGTTTGTGCCTTTCTATCTCGTAAGAAACTATATCTCCTGACCCGCGCATCTTTTGCTTAGCAATAAAATCATTGAGTTCATGAATATTCATGGCCTGCACTATTTTGGTGCGTTGCCTGAAATCATCGGGGGTCATATTCAATGTAGTATCGAGGCTTGTTCCCCGTTCAATTGTTTCGCCCATTGAATCGATTTTGCGGACGCGATAGTTCACAATATTCCATTTATTTTTGGTCGTATCCCATTTAATATAATCACTCATAAGCTTCTCTTTCAGGTCACCATTTTCATAGCGTTCTATGGAGAACTTATGGCCAATATCATGGCGTGTGTTATACGATGAAAAATAAATAATTAATCCTGGAGCAATTTGTCGGTGTATGTTGCGATTTTTATTGACAAAGCGCGAATCGACATATTTCTCTTCGAACTCAAGTCTTTTCTGATTGGCGGGGGGAATAATCCAGTTGAGCAACACAAAAGAGAAAATGGCCAGAATAAGGGCACTTATCAGATATGGCCGGGCAAAACGCGCATAACTCACACCACTGGAAAGTATGGCGATAACTTCACTGTGACTGGCCATTTTTGAAGTGAAAAAAATTACCGCAATAAAAGTGAACAGCGCACTGAACATATTCACAAAGTAAGGAATGAAGTTCAAATAGTAACTGAACACGATCTCATTCCAGGGGGCATTACTTTCTATAAAATTATCAATTTTTTCTGACAGATCGAAAACTATCACAATAAGAATAATAAGCCCTATGGCATAAAAAAATGTGCCCAGGAATTTTTTAATGATATATCGATCGAGCCTTGTTATCATTGTTTAGATTCGTTGTGCTACTTTTTCTACAATCTCACGCTTCCAACTGGCAAAGTTGCCGGCTATAATTTCTTCACGGGCAGTTCTTACCAACCAAAGATAAAATGCAAGGTTGTGTATGCTTGCAATTTGCGGACCGAGTAATTCTCTTGAAATAAAAAGATGCCTCAGATAAGCTTTTGAATAGTATTGGTCTACCCATGATGTGCCCTGTGCATCTACCGGTGAAAAATCATTCTCCCACTTCTTGTTTTTAATGTTGATAATACCCTCCGATGTAAAGAGCATTCCGTTACGACCGTTGCGGGTGGGCATTACACAATCGAACATATCCACACCACGGTCAATGGCTTCCAGAATATTTGCGGGTGTACCAACACCCATCAAATAGCGGGGTTTGTCGGCAGGCAACACTTCGTTGGTCACTTCTATCATTTCGTACATAACCTCGGTTGGTTCACCTACGGAGAGTCCGCCTATTGCATTGCCTTCAGCACCAAGGTCTGTGGCAAACTGTGCTGCACTGCGGCGCAAATCGGGGTAACCGGCTCCCTGCACTATCGGAAACCAGGCCTGATGTTTCCCATAAAGCGATTCTGTAGCTTTATAGTGTGCATGCCCGCGCTTGAGCCAGTTTTGAGTTAGCTGTAACGATTTGTGAGCATACTGATAATCAGCATCGCCGGGAGGGCATTCGTCCAGCGCCATCATAATGTCGGAGCCTATTAAGCGCTGGGTATCTACCACATTCTCCGGAGAAAAGAAATGTTTTCCTCCGTCAATATGGGAGCGAAAAGTAACGCCTTCTTCGCTCAGTTTACGGTTGTCGGCAAGGGAAAAAACCTGAAAGCCTCCGCTATCAGTCAATATGGGACGATGCCAGTTCATAAACCGATGCAAGCCTCCCGCCTGATTAATGATTTCACCGCCGGGGCGCAAAAACAGGTGATAGGTATTGCCCAAAATTATCTGGGCCTTAATATCATCCGTCAGCACAGGTCCAAGCACGCCTTTCACTGTACCAACTGTACCAACAGGCATAAAAATTGGGGTTTCGATTTCTCCTCGGTCAGTGCGTATTACACCGGCGCGGGCTTTCCCGCTTACATCTGTCGATAATAAATTAAAGCTTAGCATGGGCATTTACAATAGAAACAGCAAAAATAAGCAAATAAACAAGGATAGAAAAGAATTTTCAAGTTATAGCATCACCAAAATTCAAGATGCAGCGACAAGATTTAGTCGGAATGAGTAAATTTTGCTCGTAAAAGCACAGACAATGAAAACGCTAATGCTCAATATGGTTGTAAATGATAAAAAGCCGTAAAACGAGATATTTTAATTATTGCCCGCAAAAATTATTGTTTTCTAAAGCTATTGTTCTTAAAATTGCGGTAAATTGCAATATAAATTTTGGAACAAATTTTCCACATAGACCAATATAATCTTCCGTTGTTTTTTTTAGTGGTAGCCGCTACAATACTTCTGGCCAAACTTTTAAACGATCTCATTCTATTATTTGCCCTACCCGGCAGAAGAGGTTTCATTAAAAAACCCAAAGCATCGGTGCCTGTTTCAATAGTTATTTGTGCCCGCAACGAAGCTGAAAATCTGAAACGTTTTATTCCGCTCATTTGCGAACAGGATTACGAGAACTACGAAGTGGTTGTGGTAAATGACGCATCCACAGACAATACGCCCCGGGTAGTCAGGGATCTGGCCAGCCGCTATGAAAACTTCAGATATACGGAAATACCCAGGGATCCAAAATTTGAACATGGTAAAAAACTTGCCCTTACTATTGGTATTAAGGCCAGTAAATACGACAACCTACTGCTAACTGATGCAGACTGCTGGCCCGAAACCGACCAATGGCTGGCAGGAATGGCGGATAAATTGCAGCAGAAAAAAATTGTACTTGGTTATGGTGGTTACGAGCAGGAAAGGGGTTTAAACAACCGCCTCATCCGTTTCGACACCATGCTGATAGCACGAAATTATATGAGCCTGGCCAGATTAGGAGCTCCTTACATGGGTGTGGGACGAAACCTGGCTTACCACAAGTCCATTTATGAGGAAGCCGGAGGGTTTTCAAAACATTACCACCTGCAATCAGGCGATGATGACCTGCTAATTAATCAGATGGCTCGTAAATCAAACACTATTGTTAACTTAAACCCGAATCATTTTACACGTTCCATTGCTGAGAAAAATTTTAAATTATTTTATCGGCAAAAGAAACGTCATTTGACTACCGGCTCAAAATATCGTTTTTTTCAAAAACTTTATCTCCTATTTGATGGTTTATCAAGAATGCTTATGCTCCCTCTTTTGGTTTTAATTAATATTTTTACAGCAGGTTTTGAACCATATATATACGGAGCTGCCGGTCTTTTTGTAATTTTGCAATTTGTAATTTGGAAAATTATTATGAACAAATTCAGGGAGAAAGGTTTTTTACTTTTAATACCTTTTTTCGAATTTTTTGTTAGTATTTTGCCATTAGTAATTTTAACAAGGAGTTTTATCAATAGAAAGCGGTCACGATGAATATTAATAACGAGTTTTCGCCCAAAGCAAAAGAGGATTTGTTGCTTGTACACAGAGCACAAAAAGGGGACGAACTTGCCTTTGCTGAACTCATGAAACGCTATCGCGATTCCATTTACTATTTATTGTTAAAAATGGTCAACAATGCAGTAGATGCTGAAGACCTCACCATTGAAGCGTTTGGCAAAGCCTTCAAAAATATTGACCGCTATAGTCCAAGCTACGCTTTCAGTACCTGGCTATTCAAAATTGCGAGTAATAACTGTATCGACTTTCTGCGAAAAAATAAAGGAAGAGAATACGCCTTTCAGGCAAACTCTGAAGATGTATCGCAAACAGGCAGTGAAGATGAGTACTCAGCCCATGTGCAACTTGAATCGAGCAGTCCCAAACCGGATGAGCTCATGATGACCGAAGAAAAGGCTACAGCTTTGCGCAAAGTAGTCAAGGAGCTGAAGCCCCGGTATAAAAAACTTGTTGAACTACGCTACTTCAAAGAATACTCGTACGAAGAAATATCCCAGGAGCTGGGAATTCCGCTTGGAACAGTCAAAGCACAACTTTTCAGGGCAAGAGAGCTCTTGTTCAATATCTTAAAAAACAAACATAAAAACCTCTGATTAATGGATGAAATCCTGCAATTTTTCCCTAAACTTAACGATACTCAAAAAGCTCAATTTGAGCAACTTTACGAGTTATATGCCGAATGGAATGCCAAAATAAACGTTATTTCCCGCAAAGATATTGAACACCTCTACACACACCATGTACTCCACTCACTCGCTATATACAAATTTCTGCAGTTCAACCCCGGATCGAAAATTTTGGATGTGGGCACAGGTGGAGGATTCCCCGGAATACCACTTGCCATTATGCAACCCGATTGTAATTTCACGCTGGTAGATTCTATCGGTAAAAAAGTTAAAGTTACCAAAGCTGTTGCCGAAGCCCTCAATCTAAAAAATGTAAAAGCCATACAAGCCAGAGCAGAGAAGGTAAAAGACCGGTTCGACTTTATTGTTTCGCGTGCTGTAATGCCACTGCCAAAATTCACAAAGCTGACCATGAAAAAGCTGAAAAAGGAACAAATGAATGCCCTTCCAAATGGCATTATTTATTTAAAAGGTGGTGATTTTGAGGAAGAGCTAAAAGAACTGGATTTTGCACATGTGGATGTGTTCGATATTGCAGATTATTTCGACCTGCCATACTTTGAAACCAAAAAAATTGTCTATATCACCAATTAAATGAGCTTCTTCATCACCAAACTCATCGGTTTTGTGACCTCCCCCCTTGTATGGATCATTTTAAGCATGATCATCACATTCATTTTATGGATTTTACGCTCTGGCGCAACCAAAACGTGGTTCATTATAACCCTAACCATCAGCCTTGTAACCACAAATCCTTTACTTGTAAATACTGTATTTCATTATTGGGAAAAACCCACAGAACAGTTTCAAATAAAACACTCAGACAAACAGTACGATTATGCCATTGTACTGAGCGGAATGGTTTCATGGGATTCAAAACACGGACAATATAATTTTGCACAAAGCAGCGACCGGATTATGGAAACGGCAAGACTTTATAAACAAAACAAAGTAGATAAAATCATTGTCACCGGTGGTAATGCCTCCATTTATTATGAACAACCGGCTGAAGCTGCACTTCTATCAAAATTTCTGAATGAAATGGGCGTGCCTGACAGTTGCATTATTGCGGAAACTAAAGCAAGAAATACGCATGAACACGCACTATTTTTAGCAAATCTGCCTGCACTTAAACAAAATAATAAATCACAAATACTATTAATAACTTCAGCATACCACATGCCACGTGCGGCTGCATGTTTCCGTAACCAGGGAGTACAATTTACGGCCCATCCGGTAGACTTCTATGCCCCTGTTATTAAAACCGACTTTCACTCCATCTTCGTACCCTCCATCATTGCCCTGGAGAAATGGAACATCCTGCTCCATGAATGGATCGGTTACCTGTATTACAATCTGATGGGATATCTTTAATGATTGCGTGCAGAAGAATTAAAAACCGAGACACATAATCCAGAGAATTAAATATCTTTGAATTATTAAGCCCCTTACCTATGGCTACTTGGTTTTGGCATACAGCAGATATTTTCTTTGTGATATTGCACACCGGTTTAATTCTATTTAATGTTTTTGGGTGGCTTTGGAGTAAAACCAGACGGTTAAACCTCATATTACTTTTACTCACAGGTGCTTCGTGGTCTCTTCTGGGGCTTTTTTACGGCATGGGATATTGTCCACTTACTGACTGGCACTTCCTTGTACTTGAAAAAGTTGGCGAAACAAATTTGCCTAATTCATACATTCTTTATCTCTACAACAGGCTTACAGGCTTGTATATGAATCCTGCAACGGTTGATAAGATCACCTTATTCGTTTATTTTACAGCATTGTGCTTATCGTTCTATTTCAATTTTGTTCGAAAATCAAAAAAAAATCAATAATTAAGTGTAAAATATTCGAATTAAGCAGAACCAACAATTTCATTAAAGTGTATTTTTTTTTGAAAGGCAAAAAAATCACAAATCCACACAATGCTTCCATCTTCTAAAAATGCTTTAACCTCATCTACCACCCAATATTTTAAAAAATAATACTTCTCACCTATGAAATATTAATTAATTATTAACCCAACTTGAAAACACAAACGCATAAATAACTTCCATTGAGTGCATTATGATTTTGTTTTTTACAATTGGGGGACTACTTTTGTTTTTCTAACATATGGGCGGTGTTTAAAATTATGGCTG
>NZ_JBSRDC010000075.1:0-16385 GCF_055145285.1 Salinivirga sp.
AAACTTGTTCTTTTGCCCTTTAACTTCCTTGAAAATTCATTAAATAGCCCGCTATTCGCAGTATTTTCAAGTTGCTAAAGAACAAAATAACTTCGTTAAAACGGCCTACTTATTTCATTACAATCCCAAAGATAATGAACTTGACAATAGAAATTTGATTGGAATAAAAAATCCCCGTGCCGGTTTTTAAAAAGGTCCGGCACGGGGATTTATTTTAGATTAGACTTAAATTATTTCTCTGCAAAATCCTGGCAAACATGTTTGTCGCCTTTAATGCGGCCGTATTCCATCACGGTCATTTCGTCACATTCATTACATACAAAGCCATTAAAGCTCTGCGGTGGTTCGTTTCAATTATATTCAAAAACGTCTGAAATTATTCTGTCAATACCATTAAGGAAGAAGTTGCCAAATGATAATCATGTTGATATTGCAAATATGTTAAGTAAGATTCAAAAATCATCTCTGATTCCATAAGGTAATCTGAAAATGAGATTTGACCCGATTCTAATAATTCCAAACTGCTTTCTGAAACGCGCTCTTCCTCTAAGATTAATTTCATCTGTTCGAAGTTATCTTTTAAGGCCGTTATTTCATAATACAATTTTGAAACTTGTGCTTTTACTTCACTTTCCTGTTGTGTCAGATTTGCTTTCGACGTTTCGGTTTGTAGTTTTGCATATTTAACGCTGTTTTTATTTTCCCACAGCGGTATGCTGATTCCTGCATGAAACCCTTCTAACTTTTGGTCTAAAATAGTTTCTGACTTATACCCGGCTTTGAACGAAGGTAAACTGTTCATTCGTTGGTGCTTCACTTCTTGTTTGGATTGTTGAATGCCGAGTTGCGCCATTAATAAATCAGGATTGTTCTCTGACAGTCCTGCAATGAGCGAATCCAAACCCGGAAGTTCCCAATTTAACGGATATTCAAAAATCAAACCTTCAATAGTATTGCCTCCATTAAGTTGTTGAAGATATTGGATTTGAACTTTAATATCGGATTGAACTTTTTGCCATTCGGATTGAATACCAATGGCATATATCCGGGCTTTGTCGAATGCGGGTTTCGATATTTCCCCTCCTTCGAAACCTTCCTTCATGATGGCAACCAGATTTTCGGTATCCTTTTTTCTTTTCTTCAGTAAAGCTTTCTTTTTATGCAGCCAAACCAAATCAAACCAGGCTGAACGCGCAGAATGCAGGGATTCCCTTTTTTTCTTTTCAGCCATAGCCTGTTTTTGTTTGAAATTAAACTGCTGAGCTGCTGATTTTGAGATATAATACCCGGGCAGTTTAAACGATTGGGTAATTGAGAATTCCTGTTGGTTGCCAATAGCATCGGGACTACCCCAAAGATAATTGTAATTGACTTCGGGATTATCAGGATAAATGCCCGTTTTTGCTTTTGTTTCTTCGGCTTCTAACCACTTTTGCAAAGCAATTAATTTTGGATTGTTGTTTTCAACGCTTTGCATGAAGCTATTGAAAGACTGTCCAAAGCCGCCAAATGCAACTGAAATCAACAGGATGATATAGATTAATTTCTTCATTTCTTTTCCTCCTTTTGTTTAACCATATAATAAACTGCAGGAACGATAAATACGTTTAGCAAGGTGGAACTGAACAGCCCGCCCAGAATGACAACAGCCATAGGACTTTGAATTTCATTTCCGGGTTTATCGCCTGCAAATGCCAACGGCATTAGTGCCAGTGCAGCTGTCAGGGCAGTCATGAGTATCGGGTTCAGTCGGTCTAACGAACCATGAACAATTGCATTATATAAAGACTCTCCCTCTTCCTGCAAGGCATTGTACCTTGACACCAGTAAAATTCCGTTTCTTGTTGCAATTCCAAACAGCGTAATAAAGCCAATAATGGCCGGGATACTCAACATGCCTGAAGCTGCCCATATACTCACAACCCCGCCGATAAGTGCCAGGGGAAGGTTAAGAAGAACAATTGCCGAAATTTTCAGATTTCGGAACTCCATGTACAGCAAGAGGAAAATTATCATTATTGCCAAAATTGAGGTGTAAAAAAGCAAGCGGGAGGCTTTTTCTTCACTTTCGAACTGACCACCGTATTCAATGTAATACTTTTCAGGGAGTTCAATATTATTCTTAATAGAACCTTGTACATCGGTAACAACGCTTCTTAAATCACGACCCGAAACATTAGCCGAAACTACCACTTTGCGTTGTGCATTTTCACGGCTTATGGTATTGGGGCCCGATGCAGAGATGATATCCGCAATTTCTTTCAGGGTAACTTTTTTACCATCGTACGTGTCGATAAGGGTATTTTTAACTGCCTCGATAGATTCCCGGTAGCGCTCCTTGTAACGCAATACCAAATCGAAACTCATATTGTCTTCGTATACTTCCGAAACTTTTTCCCCGGCAAAAGCCACATCAATAAAGCGGGCAAATTCGTTTAAAGGAATGCCATACTGTTTCAACATTTCACGTTTGGGCTTTATCTGCAACTGCGGAATTTCAACTTGCTGTTCCACATTTACATCAACCAGTCCTTCAATATCTGAAATATTGGATTTGATTTGTGTAGCTAACGAAAACATTTTTTTTAGGTCGGTTCCGAAAACTTTGATGGCAATGTTTGCCCGTGTACCGGATAGCATGTGGTCGATACGGTGCGACAACGGCTGGCCAATGGTAATATTAATACCCCGGATTGTCCCCAGACGGCTTCGCAATTCGTTTAGGAAATCTTCTTTCGACCTGTCATTCAGGGTAAACGGGACATCCACCTCGGAAGAAAAAACGCCTTGCGCGTGCTCATCCAGTTCTGCCCGGCCGGTACGGCGAACAATGGTGTTAATCTCCTCCATTTCGAGCATTTCTTTCTCCAGCATCAGGTTCATTTTGTTGCTTTCCTCCAGAGAAACTCCCGGTAAACTTACGGTGCTAAGCGTAAGCATTCCTTCATTAAACGAAGGCAGGAAAGTCCGTCCCATGTTGAAAAGAATAAACATGGATGCAATAAAAAGCACTCCGGCAGCTCCGATTATCGACTTTTTAAAATTCAGGGAACGCTCAAGAGTTTTGCCGTATTTTTTATTCAGCCAGCGCACCCACCGGCTGCCTGTTTCGTGGCGAGCCAATTGTTTATCACCGGTTAGCAAAAAGCTGCACATTACAGGTGTAAGCGTAATAGCTACCACCAGAGAGGCAAACAATGAAACGATAAAAGCAATGCCTAATGGCTGCAACATGCGTCCTTCCATGCCCGAAAGAAAGAATAAAGGAATAAAGGCTACAATAATAATTAAGGTTGCATTTAAAATGGACGCCCGTATTTCTTTTGATGCATTGAAAATAACCGTGATTTTATTTGTCTGTTCAGCCCGGGGTAAGCGGGCATTTTCTTTAAGGCGTTTCAATACATTGTCCACATCAATAATGGCATCATCTACCAATGAACCTATGGCAATGGCCATTCCTCCAAGCGACATGGTATTGATGGTTAATCCCAGGCCTTTTAGCGTGATAACCGAAACCAATAACGACAAAGGAATGGCAATTAACGAGATGGCTGTTGTTCTATAGCTGAGCAGGAATAAAAAGAGAACAATGGCAACGAAAAGGCCACCTTCCAGCAAAGCACGGGTAACGTTATTTATGGCACGTTCGATAAAATCTGCCTGCCTGAAGACGTCGGACCTGATATTTACATGTGCAGGAAGGGTTGTTTTTAGCTCTTCAATGGCATTGTCAAGCTTCTCTGTGAGTTCGAGCGTGTTGGTATTGGGCTGTTTTAAAACCGTCATTACAACCGCTGGATTGCTATTCAGGTAACCGGCGCCTATTTTCGGGGCGGAACCTGTTTTAACTGTTGCGACATCGTTAATGGATATGGGCTGCCCATTTTGCATTTTAATGACTGAATTGCCAATATCTTCCAGGTTATTTGTGCGGATTACACCACGAATGACATATTCATTTCCGAAATCGTTCAGGAAACTACCCGTGGCATTTTGATTCAAATGGTCACTTGCATCGAAAAGTTCGTTGAATGTTACCCCGTAATAGTTCATTTTTTCGGGGTCGGCTTCGATGATGTATTGCTTATAATCGCCGCCCATCACCACAACCTGTGAAACTCCTCCGATGGATAACAGGCGGTTTCGGATTTGCCAGTCGCCAATGGTTCTCAATTTCATGGGGGAAATTGAATCGGACGTAACCGTAATAACCATAATCTCCCCAATGATGGAAGACTGCGGTGCCAACATCGGATTACTTGCATTCTCGGGCAAGCGCTCTGCCACAGTTGCCAGTTTTTCGCTAACAATCTGGCGGGCTTTGAAGATGTCCGTATCCCACTCAAAATCGACCCAGACTATTGAAATTCCGGTTGCCGATGATGAGCGCACCCGGCGCACGTTAGTAGCACCGTTTACTGCTGTCTCAATGGGAAATGTAACCAATCGTTCCACTTCCTCGGTTGCCATTCCATGTGATTCCGTCAACACTACCACCGATGGGGCTGTAAGGTCGGGAAACACATCTACTTCCATTTGTGTTGCCACATAACTTCCTCCAAATAAAAGAATGAAAGCCATGAACAACACCAGAAGCCTGTTCTTTAATGAAAAGTCAATTATTTTGTTTAACATAGCTTTCTGTTTTTAATGGGTGTGACCGTGAAGTGGCAAATCGCCGGCCAATGCAGCCAGTTTTATCTGGTAAGCACCGTGTGTTACAATGCGTTCGCCCGCCGATAAACCCGAAGTAATTTCTGTACGGATTCCATCGTTATTGGCTAACTTAACCTGTCGTTTTACAAACGATTCGCCCCCGGTCTGAACAAACACAAAATATTGCCCCTGCTCTTCAATTATAGCAGATAATGGAGCAACCAAAGCCTGTTCCTTCTTTCCTGTTTTGAGAAAAGCTTCGAGGAACATCCCGGGCATCAATTCCCCATTGTTTTGAGCCGAGAAGGTGACAGGTATCCGTGTAGTATTTTCATTCACAAAGGCATTGTTCGACATTACCTTACCATTGAGTTCTTTTAGCGTAATGGTTTCCTTGTTGGCTGCAAACGAGAAGTTTGCATCGAATATGCCACTTACTTTTTGAAAGTCGGATTGATTGACAAAAGCTTTAATGAGCAGTTGACTCTTGCTGCTGATGTTCATAATTACAGCGCTTTTATCAACATATTGTCCATTTCTTACATTAATTTTACTAATGAAACCATCAATGGATGATGTAATTTTCAACCCATTCTGTGATATTCGATTGGCCAGTTGGTAATACCGCAAAGAGTCCTGCTTGTATTGAGATTCAATTTTCAGAAAGTCCTTTTGTGATATTACCTGCTTTTCAGCCAATGGTTTGGTTCGTACGTAATCAGCTTTACTTTTTTCAAAGGCAAATTTGCTTTCTTTCAGTTTAATTTTCATGTTATTTTCGAGACCTGAACCGGTAATCACTGCGAGCAGCTCGCCCTTTTTTACCGATTGCCCAATGACTGCAAACAGATTTACTTGTCCTTCTGTTTGGGCATTTAGTGCAACTGATGATTGTGGTTGTGGTTTTACTTTGGCCGATGTGTGAATAACCGAATAGAATGGTTGCATAGTCAATTGCTGTGTGGCAAATTCTGTTTTCCAGGCCTGTTCTTTTAAGTAGGTAACTTCCTCGCCGTTTTCGTGCTCCTCTGCTGCGTGGGCAGCTTCTTCGCCGTTTGCGTAAACTTCTACATCAGGAATTTCAAAACTTACATTTCCTGACGGGCTTTCCAATTCGAACAGCATTTTATAAGTACCTGTCTCTTTGGGCTGCAATGCCGGGCGAAAAATGCCGGGAGATGAGGGAGCATCCACGCTATGGCGTATTCCTTTATTGCCGCGAATGATACTCACTGTAAGCTTGCCTTCCGAAACCGGTTTATAAGTGCTTAATTGTGTAAAGTGGGCTGCAAAAGCACTTGTTTGCCCGACGATTAATGCGGGAAATTCCACAAAAAGTTCATAATCATCTGAAAAAAGGGTGTAACTCAATGCTCCTGCGGCATGGGCATGCTCGGCCTGTTCCGTATCTCCACCTATTGTATCGTGTGTATGTCCATCTGAATTTTGATTGCTGTTACAAGCAACAAAAAGGCTGGTCATAATAATTAGTGATATATATAATATTGACTTCATATTTTTAAATTTTAAAATATTCCGGAGCAAAAGCCCCGGAATAAAATTTTAGTGTTTGTGACCATGATTGTGGTCATGATCGTGATGTTCTTCCGATGTAGAAGTGTGTGTGCTGTCGCCTACTACAAATTCTTCCTGTTCGGAGTGCTCATGGTCTTGTCCATGCTCATGGTCATGAGTTTCAGTGCCATGGTCATGTCCCTGGTCGTCAGTTTTTTGCGAACCAGAACTACATGAAACAGCCATAAACGCCAGATAAATGGAGAACACCAATAAATAGATGAATCGCTTCATAATAAATTGATTTTTGGTCCGTAACACTACGGATGATTAATAAATAATAAAATTGGGATGTTATTCTTAACCTGGAATTCAGGCCATAGAGGGTGGTGCCCGTAAGCCGATGGCTCCGGGTTGAAATAGAGAATTTATCGGAAATGGTTTATCCGGGAAAAGCTTTTGCTTTTCGTCTGTCTGAGGTATTGCTAAAGAATTTGCATCACATGCATTAATAGCAATTAAAGAAATAACTTTTAATGATGTTTTTGAACTCAGGGTCAATCTGGTGAAGCTATAGTCATCGGAAGCTACAGAGTGTTGGTGGGGAGGAAATGAATGATTGTGAGAATTATTTGTGTTTTCCGAATCATCTTCATGATGGTTGCTTTCATGGGGTTGATGCCCGTGGTGGTCATGGTGAGAATGCTCTTTTACCGGTTCGTGAGCGTTTGAAAGATTATCCAAAGCGCCATGATGATGTGGAACCATCTGATGACCTAATACCACCAAAAAGGACAGTAATAAAGCTATGGAATAAAGTTTCTCTTTCACAGATGCAAAAATATGAATTAAATCTGACTGTTATACAAAAATGCAAATATTAGTAATCATAAAGCATGCCTTTTTAAACAATATTTAAGAAAGATTGCTTTTGGTAAAACCGAACGAACCGAGTTTTTTCCAAAACAACTAAAAAAAACAGAAAACTAAATTGAGATAGTTTTCTGCTTTTTCAAAAAAGTAAGAATGAACCGTTAGTTCAAAAAATGTATTTTGTAATTTAGTTCAACATTGCCTTTAAGGGCTAAGCCAACCGTACACATCGACTTGGCCATTTCAACTACTTTTATAAAATCGGCTTATTTTCTACTATTTTTTTCTGCATAAACCGTTATGCTGAAAATTCCCCGTCCCGATCTTTTATATTCTGTCAATTCCTCTTCGTTTAGGTAATTTTGTAAAGTTTCATCCGGTATTACAATGGGTTTTTCTTTTTGAATTTTAATCTGACTGAAACCCTCATCTTCAATAATTTTCAGGTATTCCTGCTTGTCGATTGCTCCTGAAACGCATCCGGCATACATTTCGGCAGCTTCTTTCAATCCCTCCGGCAATGCACCACTTGTTACCACATCGGAAATGGAAAAGTGGCCTCCTTGCTTCAATATGCGGAAAATTTCTGAAAATGCTTTTTGTTTATCAGGCACAAGGTTGAGTACACAGTTGCTGATAACCACATCGCATGTGGAGTCGGGTAGGGGCATTTCTTCAATGTCGCCCTGAATGAACTCAATATTTTTGAACCCGGTTTTGGTTAGATTTTGCTGCGCTTTTTGAACCATTTCTTCAGTAAAATCGAGGCCAATAACTTTTCCGGTTTCGCCAACAAGTGTGCGAGCCACGAAACAATCGTTTCCGGCGCCGGCACCTAAATCAATTACCGTATCGCCTTTTTTTATTTGTGCAAATTCTGTGGGCAGACCACAGCCAAGCCCAAGGTCAGCATCCGCATTGTGTCCGTCTATTTCTGTATATTCATCGCCAATCATGCTAAATTCCAGTTCGCCGCAACAATTTGAAGGGCCGCAACAGCCCTGTTCCTTTAGTAAGGTGTTCTGTCCGGCGATTGCACCATACTTTTCTTTTACAATTCCTTTTAAATTTTTATTTTTCATTGAGGGTAATTTATTTGAGTTTAATGTTTCGCAAGAGATATCAACGGCTTTGATGGGTTCAAAGAATGACTCGAACATAAGCAGATATTTGTCGATATTGGAGCTGCATAGGCAATAGTTCGTTTTTAAGCCATCAATTCTTCCTTGTATTAAGCCCAGGTCTTTTAATTCTTTCAGGTGTTGTGATACCGTGCTGCGACTTAGCGGTAATGATTTGGAAATATCACCGGAGATACACGTTTTTGTTTCTGCCAGGTATTGAAGAATGGCAAGCCTCGCAGGGTGTGCGATAGCCTTGGTGAAGCGCGAAAGCTCCTGAAGTTCCTGACTGAAAATGTCTGTTTTAATCATTTCTTTAACCTTTATGACGTATGTCGCAAACTTACGACATAAATTTAGAAATCCAAATCATTCAGGCAATATTTTTTATGCAGAATATGATAATTAGACTGCGGAAATTACCTTCTGGGTTGTGTCGCAGTCCGAAATCTTATTTATTGATAAAATTACGTGCTTTATCTCCGCGCAAATAACCAGCAAGGCCAAGCAAGCCATCGGTTAAATATTTGGCCTTATAACCACGGGTTTTGAGATATGTCATGGCTATTATTGCACGGTCTTTATGCGGGCAGGCGGTTACAACGATTTTATTTTTATCCAGTTTGTTGAGATTTTTGGGCAGCTCGGGTAGGGGTATGCTTACAGCAAAAGGCATTCGCCATGCTTCATATTCCTCTTTGAATCGAATGTCAATTAATTGGGCTTCGCCAGATTTTAAAAGCTCTGCTAATTGTTCGCTATTTATTTTCATTTCTTTGCGTGCCTCATAATCATAGTTCAGCAAGTAATTCTCTAAACTTAAGTTCTGACTTATGGCATTAGCTTCCATTAAAAAAAGAACAATGCTTAACAATACTGCTTTTAGGTTCATCTGTTTATAATTTTAAGTGTTTTTTAATTATTTCGTTTTCCGGAATATAGCCTCGAGCAACAATTTCGTTATTTATTATTAATGTTGGCAATAGCCACGTATTGTATTGAATCATTTTGTCGATTGTGTTAATGATATCAATCTCTATATGATAGCCTGATTCGTTTGCTACATGCTCGACGCGCTCTATTATTTTGCGGCATTTTCCACATTTACGGCCGGGACATAATATTTTTACTACGGTAATCATATGTATCCTGTCTAAAACCCAAATTGAGCGATTTTCGCTTACAGCCTACCCTGTACACGAAGTGTCGGGGACTAAGGAATTGTAAGGTTTTCACCTCACCTATTCAGTGAAAACCAACAATTTCTAAGTCGGCTTCGCCTTCGCGTAGCTTCGGCGGAGCAAGGGGTTATCCGCCAGCTGGCGGAAAGCGCTTTTTCACTACGTTCAAATCGCTTAATTTAGGTTAAATACAAAAAAAGGGACGCCTCTTACAGCATCCCTTAAAAAAACATCAGTAAACTTGTTTATTTCTTCACAAACCTTTTTGTAACAACACGGTCGGCATTGCGGATTTGCAACATATAAACTCCGTTATTCAAATTACCTACATTAATTTGTCCGCCTGAAACAAGGCTATTGGTTTGCAATACTTGCTGCCCATTGACATTATAAACGACAACATCAAACTCCTCCTTACCTGTAGTTTCAATATTCAAAATTGATGAAACAGGATTTGGGTAAACCGAGTAATTTTCCTGCATGTCAACATCTAACTGATTATCTGAGAGCACAGTAGATTTCCCGTTTGTTATATTGATGTTATAATCTTCCACTTCGCCATAAGAAAAACCGGTTTCGCAAGGCGTAGCTTCGCCATTGTATTTCATTGTAACTCGCATGCGGGTGTTTCCTATGCTGGCGCCGGATGGAACTGTAAAAGTACTTGATAATGTTCCGCCGCTACTTGAAGATTGATAAGCTACGCGCTCACCATTGTCGGTAAAGTCGCCATCGCGGTTAAAATCGATGTAAACGTGCCAGTACTCTGTGTAGGATGATCCGCTGAAGCCGCAGCTATAATTTATGGTGTACTGATTTGCGGGGCTCACATCGGTAGATTGTGCGGTATAATCGGCATATCCGCCATCATTTCCTGTGCTGTTGTAAATGGAGCCAAGGCTAACCAAATCAATCCATTCGTAACTGGAATTATTGCCGTACGAAGCACAGTAATTGTCGGGTGCAGACCCGTCATCTTCCGGAGGATTAGTTCCACCACCGCCACCAATGCAGAATGTAGTGGTTTCTGACGAGCCAAAGTCGCCACCTGAAACAATTTCAGCATTATTTGCATCGGCAAGCGCATAAGAACCATTGCCATAAGAGCAGCAAATTCCATCGCCGTAGGAGTCGTAAATTACAAACGAATAATCGCCGTCGGCCAGTGCAATTACTTCACTATAGTTTGAATTGTTATTGTTGTAACTGCCGCCTGAAGTAACTGTTTGCCCGTTGGCATCTTTTACTTCCCAGGTAGTTTCCGAAGGATAATTATCTGTGGTGATATTGAGAACAAGATCGCTCACATAACAGTTGCTGCTAGGGCTTTCGAGGGTTGTTTCATAAATTGTGTTCGATGCCGCTGAAACATTGCCCGCTGCATCTTTAGCTTTAACATAAAAATTGTATGTTGTATTGGCCGCCAGCCCGCTCACGGCGTACGAAGTTGATGAAGTAGAAGTCAAAAAGCTTCCGTTCCGGTAAACCTCGTAGCTGCTCACGCCAACATTATCTGAGGAGGCACTCCAGTAAATATCCATTGCAGTTTCTGTAATATTGGATGCATACAAACCTGATGGTGCTGTGGGCGCTTCTGTATCTGCACCCATGTCTGTAGTTGCAGATGCATTGTTCGATGCCACCGAAACATTGCCGGCTGCATCTTTAGCCTTCACATAAAAACTGTAAGTTGTACTAGCCGTTAAACCGCTTACCGCATAAGAAGTTGATGTGGATGATGCAATATAATTTCCATCCTGATAAATTTCATAACTACTCACGCCAATATTGTCTGATGAGGCATTCCAATATAAATCAAGTGTTGTTTCTGTAACGTTGGATGCATACAAACCTGATGGCGCTGTGGGGGCTTCTGTATCTTCAACTGCTCCGCTGTCGAAAGTGTGGCTGCCCAGGTAACTAAACTCATCTTGTGCATAGCTTGTCCATTCACTTTCGGTATAGGTTGAGTTTGGCGAAGCAACATTGGAATTGCGCACCAAAGTAACATCTGATGCAAAAGTTGCTGTGCTGTTGTAGGTGCCGAGAATATCGATCAGCGAACCGTTTTTAAACAAAGCAACCGGATCGTTTCCGTTAAATACGGTAAAAGATGATGATGTAACAAGGTCAGCAGCAGCCGTTACAGTTGTACCGGCATTGCTATTGGCAATTACATAAACATCGCCATGGGCAAGTGTTCCGCTTAATATTAATTCTGCTTCCCAGGCACCCGAACCGTTTGTTTGTTTAAATAAAGAGTAGTTTGACAGATTTACTGAACTACCGGTAAAGTTTGCTATTTCTACAGCTTTATTGTACGATGACCCTTCTACATACTCAGAAATGAAGAGATCGGTTGCGTTTCCGCCGCCAGAAGTAGACAACTGACCGGAAACTACATTGCTGTTTGCTGAATTTCCTTCGGTATTGTACGCAATGGCATAATAGGAATACGTTGTTCCTTCAACCACATTATAATCAACATAATTTGTGGTATTTGCCGATAATGAGGCTTGCAGACTGTAAGAACTTCCTGTGGAACGATAAATTTTGTACCCATCTTCATTGGATAAATCGTTCCAGGAAACGGTTAAATCGCTTGTTCCCGAAACCAGTGAAAGCTGTGGTGCCGCAGGTGCTGAAGGTGTAGATTCAAATCCCCAGGCATCAGCTACTGCGGTGGGATAGTCAATGTATGGATTCCGATCGCCCTGGTAAGTTTCAATAGCATTGTTGCGGGCAATTTCATCAGCATCAACCGGGTCGGAGAGGTGCCATTGATACAACTCATTGATATCTGCCACAAGGCTCATGTCGCCGGCTTGCGTTGGATACATGGTGTAAAAATAGAAAATCGCACGGGCTACATTTCCTTTGTGATCTTCACGCGGTTCAAATTCAGAATTGGCATATTCGCTGTACAAATCAATATTGTAGCTCGGAATTGTGGTTTGCGACTGATCGAGGTACATCCATTTGTAGGTAGTATTATCATCAATCTCGCCCAGCGGGTGATTAGAACGTGTACTGTTCCAGTTTTGATAAGTGGGGAAAAGGTGATGAATATCGGACTTCATGGGCTCATTATAATTGAAGAAACTTTGCGGAATGGTATGTTCGCAATTTATTGGAGCCGGATTTGTGCCGGTTCCGCCATACTGCCAGTTTACTTCGTAACCCGAATATACGCCGGTAATGGTGTTGTTGTGATTATCAATGTAATTGTACATATACATACGGGCATTGTCATAGCCAAGTTGGTTATGATTACCGTCGTAGTAGTTTTGCTTCAACCAGGTGCGCAAATCCTGTCCACTCAGGTCTGATGGAGGCGCTTGAGCCAGCATGTGCAGACTCATAAAACTTAAAAGAAAGGATAAGAGGAAAAATTTCATGGTGGAAGTAAATAGTTTCATAATCGTGGATTTTAGTTGATTTCGATACTAAATTACCACCTTTCCCTATCTAATTCCATTACAATGTTCCTGCATTAGTAAGCCAGAACTGACAAATATCATTTTAATTCAGTGTGCTCAACTTGTTTTGATTAAATATTATACATAGAAAACTAAAATTGATTTTAAGATTCTTATATTCAAAATATAAGACATAAGCTTAACAAATCATTAAGGAAAAAATCCATTTTCAATACATGTTGTTTTAGTTATTACACTTATGTTTTGATAGTAAAATCATTAAATTGTGCCGGCAGAACGGAAAAACAGGTGTTTTCTTAGATTCATCAATTTGAGAGAAATTAACCTGTAATCATCTAAAGCTATACGGGGAATTAGGATGGATTTGATAAAAGAATTTGCTTACATACTTTCGAAGAACACCCCACATGACTTTGATACGGCGCTGCCTGTAAATTCAAAAATAAGGAAATTGTATGAGCTTATAACAAAAGGTAAGGCGAAGACAGATGAAGACGCCTCAAACCTTATTTATGATTCGCCCAAACCTGGCAAAAAATACCTGATGCTCAAGCGTAATTTGGTGCAAAAGCTGTCGGAGCTGGTTTATTTGCAAAGCTACCAGCAAACAGATGACGAGAACTACATGACCATCCACTTCCAGGTAGAAAAAGAGCTGTTGATAGCGGAGAAGCTTCTTTTACAAAATGTTTATCACAACCCCACCAAAATAATTTCGAAAGTTGAACAAACCGCTGAAAAATACTTCTTTATTGACATACAAGTTATGGCGGCGCGCAAATTCCGTTCGGTATATTCAATGAAAGGTTTCCCCAAAGAAACGGAAGAATACGATGAAAAAGTAAAGCAGCTTGTCAAATACCAAAACTACTACAATGCTTCGCGCGGCATGTGGGAAAAACTTTACAGCAGAAACAAATATTCCATAGCCAAATCAGAAGAGATTTTTGATGAAGCACAAAAGAACATTAAATCCATTGAGAATTGGCTCAGGAAATACAACAGTCCTTTTATTAAATGGTACCTGTACCAAATGAGAATTCTGTCCAGCTATTTTCAAAACGACCATGAAGCTGTACGGCTCAATTTACAAAACATTGTAGACCTTTTGGCGGAGTTTCCATTTATCCACAACAAAACATTACAGCTGGACCTGAACTACTATTTTGCCCGATACTACAGGGATACACGAGATTTAGACCAAGCAGCACAACATTTGAAAGCCTGCCTGCACCTCAGTGACTACCGGGCATTCAATAAATTTCTTGTACAGGAACTTCATTTCGACATCAGCATAAAACAAAAAAAGTATGCACAAGCTTTGAAAATACTCACTGAAGTGCACAGAGTTCCCCAATATGAATTTCTCGACCCATCAGATAAATCAGCATGGACGATTAGAGAAGCTTTTTTGTTTTTCATTTTTCATGTCGATAATAAAAAAGAGATGGTTTGTGAATTGCCGCTTTTTAGTCGGAAAAAAGCACTTCATCATTTTCTTGAAAATACAAAAAAATCGGTTAAGGACAAATACGGATACAATATTAACTTACTCATTATAAGGGTGTTGCTTTTTAAGGTTTTCGATCAGCAAGAGATTGATAACGAAGGCAACAATCTGCTTATTTATTACCACAGGTACCTAAAAGAAATCAATAGCCGGCGCACAGTCGCCTTTTTCCGCCATTTAGGAAAATCGGCTGCCCAGGCTTTTGACCCGGAAGAAATGCAAGAACGGAAAATAAAATTTCACAAAAGGCTTAATGAAATAGATTCACCCTGGTTTGATTCTTTTGAAATAATTCCATACGAAGTTTTTTGGGAAATGTTGATGCTTCTGGCATCGCGTTGAAAGGTTGTGCCGATTAGAATTTGTCTATAAAGTGTTTAGTTCATAATGTTTGAGTTCAAAGCTTGCGACCGCGTGGCGCCTGAAGCTTTAGCGTAACACCTGCGGCAAGCCTTCGGCGACCGAAGGGTGGCGCACAGGCATGATTATATTGAACCTACAAGCATTATGTGGCGTACATTTAACGGATCATGGCGAGCTTCACCTGCCTGCCGTACAACTATTGCTGTCGAAGTCAGCGACAAATTCAAAAAAGTCCTCAAAAAACTGTAGCTACAGGGTATTTTGTAATGAACATTTTCTCGTTGAAAATAACCTCAAATTCCAAAAATATTTAAAATTTATACTGCATACTTAACAAGATATTGTTTTCCGGATTATTGTTTTCAACATCAGGCTTCCAACCCTGGTAATGCAGAAAAAGGAAAACATACAAAATGTATTTACCAAAAAAAAATAGTTTGTATTGTCAATACAAAATAGTTTGTATTTCTAATACAAAAACAATATTTTTGTAAAAAATTGATTATGATACTTAAATCACAATTGAGTCGGATAATTAAAGAAAACAATTCTTTATTCAATTCTGAACAAATTATCAGAAGACATTTAAAAATTTCTGAGTCAGGTAATCGTATTACTGTAATTTCCGGGATAAGAAGATGCGGGAAAAGTACGCTAATGAAACATAATTTTTCAAACGAGAATTGCTTTTTCATAAATTTTGAAGATCCCCGGATTGAAGGTTTTCAAATTGATGATTTAGAAAAGCTTGCTGAATTAGTTGAAGAAAATCAGGTTAGTTGTTTACTTTTGGATGAACTGCAGAATCTTATTTCCTGGGAAAAACTTGCTCGTTTTTTTCACGATAGAAACATTAAAATTGTAATTACGGGGTCTAATTCCAGTCTTTTAAGTAAAGAATTAGGAAGCCGGCTTACCGGAAGATATCGGCAATATGAACTGTTTCCATTTAATTTTGAGGAGTATGTGGATTTTATTAAAGTAGAAAAAAATGCCGGGAATTTTAAAGAATACCTTTATCGGGGAGGGTTCCCGGAATACAACATTGAAAAATCGGATGATTACCTCCATACATTGCTAAACAACATCGTCATAAGGGATGTTGCTGTGAGAAGAAATATCAGAAATGAAAGTTTACTTTTACGACTTGCGGTTTTTCTTTATAGTAATGTTGGTAAGATATTTAGTTATAACAAATTATCATCTCATTTAGAGATAAAATCAGTCAGAACAACCATTGATTATTGCGATTATCTGGAAGAAAGTTATTTGGTTGAGTTTTTGCCGCAATTCTCATGGTCTCCTAAAAAGCAGCAGGTGCGACCCAAAAAGGTTTATAGTATTGACACCGGACTAGCCAGGGCAAACAGCCTGTCTTTTCAGGATGATTGGGGTCGGTTGCTGGAAAATGCAATCTTTTTAAGCCTAAGGCAAAAACAATATGAGTTGTATTATTGGAAATCTGATGAATCGGAGTGTGACTTTATCGTGAAAGGGGGGAATAAAATAATATGGGGTATCCGATCAACACCCGTGATTTTCGTTAATAATTTTATCATATGTTAAAGGCTCTGCAATAACAGCCTGTTCAAGTAACCGCATAAACAATAAACCTCTACTATTTGATATTCTCCTGTTGTACCTGAACACATATTCATCTAAGTAATAACCCAACTTGTTTTTATTCAAATAGCTTTGATGTGTTCCAAGCAGCCATCTTTTT
>NZ_JBSRDC010000076.1:0-20591 GCF_055145285.1 Salinivirga sp.
ACAGCATGAACGGACAACTCGTTAAAACTGCACAACTCGACTACAATGGTCAGGGATTTGAACTGGACGTTGCCGGTCAATCAGAAGGCATGTACATGTTGCAGATTGTAACAGATGATGAAATACACAATGAAAGAATAGTGATAAGATAGTCTGTTTATTAGCACCACTAAAAAACGCTCGCAGGCTTGCGGGCGTTTTTTTTATTGGGACATAAAATATGCAATAAAACTGCTGAATGTTGGAATTATATCGTGATTTTCACTCCCATAAAAAACGATCGAAGAGGCGGATATCCCGATGCTGCCGATATCCCGGTCATATCATTTCTGTAAATGATAAACTTATCCCATCCATTTACCGGGCGCTCATAGTCTATTTCCGGATTCAGCCCCGAAAAATTTGTTAGCGTAACTAAATTATTAACACCAAAATATACATTAACTAACCCATTCACATTCCAATGATCAAGATTCAATGTATAGCCTAGAACAATATTGTCGATACGTAAATACGAAGCATCCTCAAGAACAAAGTCCGAGCCCTTAGAATAAGTAAAGTTCGGGTAAAATTCAATACTTAATACATTACTGTTAGGAAAATATAACTCATTAAGTATTAACCGATCAGCATTATAAATATAGTTACCATGTACGTAGCGCATCGAAAATGACAAATTAAAATTATGGTAATGTAATTCATTTTGCCACCCCACCTGGTATTCAGGAAAAACAGAGGCTCTTGTCTTCCGGGCATCATAACGATTGGTGGTTATTCCTCCTTCATTATCATAATAATACACATCTAAACCTTCGGAATAAGCAAATTCAGACAAATTAAATGTATACAAGGCCTGGCCTTCATCAAATATCTGATCACCATATCTGGAATATGCAAGATTATGATGTGAGTTAAGCGTTTTTATACGATTATTATTAAGTTGATAATGAAATCCTGTATTCCATGTAAACTGTTCTTTTCTGAAAACCAACCATTTTAAATCAGCCTCTACGCCTTTATTAATTACGATATAATCATAGGGAATAAAACCCGGCCCAGACCCGTAATAAGAACTTACTTGAATAACAAGGTAATGTTTGTTGGATGTTGTACGTTTATAGAAATTAAAGTCAAGAGTTAATCTGTTTTTAAGTAAACCGGTTTTAAAAGAAAAAACATGCTCGCTAGTAGGATGAAAATTATCATGTAATGGTCTGACTCTTTGATTTGGTAATGGTTGACTAAATGCTTTTCCATAAAGATATTGAAATTCAAGTCTGCTAAACTTTTCAACTAAGGAATTAGTTACTAATTTCTTTAAATTCCACCCCAAAGAAACAGAATGGCTCCAATAATGCTTACGGTATTCATCAACATCATGCAGCGTGATATTATCATAGCGACTTATCCATCGAATCTTCAATCCTCTTTTATGAAAATAATTGACCTCACCAGATAAAGCATTGTTTCGTTGATTATGTAAATTACTGATATATGTATTAATGTCTTTATTAAACCTCGAACTCTGGTAACTATAGAAGATATTAGTTGTAAAAATTGAATGATCAGACCATGGAATCTCAAAGTTCAATTGACTGTTGAAAAAATATAACTTATCTATTCTTTCGCGGTAACTGGAAATTCGAGAATTCATTATGACAGCATTTTCCATGAAAAAGCTCTCATCTTTTTCAATTTCCTGCAAACCCGAATTAATAGAAAATGTTAATAATTCCGATAGATTATAGTCTAAGGCTACATTAATACGTTGACTTTTCCGCTTTTGTGTATTATGATAACTATTAATCAAAAATACAGGGTCATAACCGCCATAAAAACTGTAAGGATAAACAAAACTAAATTCATCAGCCGGCATATTTACCGGATTGGTCGGGATCCGGGTATAGGCTTGAAACAGAACCATTTCAGAATCAGTTTCTGAAATTCCTTTATATTTCAGGTCTGACAGAGTATAGCCTATGCTTAAATTCAGCTTGTCGTTGAATAAAGATTGATTAACGTAACTGTTGACGCCTATCTTTCTTTTCCCTGATTGAATCAGTAGACCCGGCTGATCTCTGAAATTAAAAGCCAACCGGTAACGCGTATTATTTATAGATTGGCTAACGGCAACATTTTGCTGATGTGTAACCACCTGCCTAAAAACCTCATCTTGCCAATCCGTTGATGCGCCTAAATCATCGAAAAATTCTTCAACCGGCATTTCCAGCATGTCGGCATAACTCTGAGCTTCTCTTCTGAATTCACTCGCAGTTAACAAATCGAGTCTTTCTGAAGGTTGATCAAATGAAATCATGCTATGATATGAAACTTGAAATGTATCCTTAATGAAATTACCAATAGTATTAATTTCGATAACACCATTTCCCCCATAAATACCATATTTCGATGTGGATGCTACATTTCTATGAATTTTCATTGATCGAATATGCTCAGGAAAAAGCCCATATGGATCAGCACCAGGAATACCATCTATCACATACAATGGTCTATTGTCCCAACCCCTTGACCCCATTCCACGAATCAAAACTGATTCGTGATTCATCGGGTGACCATCACCTTTTGTGACTGTCAAACCGGCTGCCCGTCCCTTAATTAAAAACATAGGATCAGTAATATTGCCTTGATTCATGGCGGTATCAGCTATTAAATACCCATCAAATGACTGAAAAGAGGTATCTGATGCATTTTGAGTAAATGCTGTTGTGGGAACAAATAGGATTAACAGGAAAATAACCTTATGCATAGCCTTTTATATTTATAAAAGCTGCTAAAATAACATAAGATAATAAATATAACAAACAATGTTTCGGTAAGTGTCTAAATGGATTTTAGCCACCTTTCGGCCGCTTCTTTAGTTGAAAAAACCTTGAAGTGATAATTGTCCAGCATAGCCAATTCCATATAAAAGACTGATAGTGCCGTGCTTTTGGTGTGATTCACGACAAAAGCATCATAAATGACATTGTATTTTTTCAGTGTTTGTGCCATTTCTTCCTTAACCTTAACCAAATCACGGGGTTGCAGAAAAAATTCTGCAGCAGTAGCATTTGTAAGTATTTTGAGCTTTTTGGGATATTGACTTCGACTCTCCTGTATGGTTACATGTTCCAGCAACTCCTCGAGGGTTATTTCACCTTTAAAATCAACATATAATATTCCTGTATCGTAATCAATTCGGGAGGTAATCATATATGGCATTCCTTTATTATCTGATAAAAATATTTACTTTTCATAATCCCATAAAGCGTTGATCTACCTATTTTCATGAAAATTATCTCACGTATTTCCAGCCTCCTCTGAAGATGAAAACAACTATTATAAACTATGAAACAATTAATTAAAAATAATACAAATAACACTAGATTACAAGTAATTTGTCCTGCTAATTAAAAACATTTTTATACAGTTTGGGTAAATGGGAACCTAAATACTGACAGATATTCCCAGCACTGTAATATCATCGACTTGCTCAAAATGCTCGCCATCGTGTTGCATCCATTTTTTCAACTCCTGCTCAAGGTAGGCACCCTGTTCAACCATAGAAAGATGCGAAGTTGATGCTATAAGCCGTTTAAAAGCTTTTTGCTTGTATTTTTTGCCTTTCGGTCCGCCAAACTGATCAGGGAAACCATCTGAAAACATATATAGCTTGTCGTTATTATGCAGCTGTAGTTCATGATTTTGAAATTTATCCATCCGTTCATATATGCCAATGGGCATTTTATCGGCTTTTATTACTTCAATTTTCGAAGCCATATCATCATAATCATCGTGGTCATCGGCCCTTACTATCCAAAGCGGATTATTGGCTCCTGCCCATGAAAAAGTTTGCTCTTTATGGTTAATGACCAATAAACTCATATCCATGCCATCTTTTTGTGTACCCTCCTTTCCGGTTTGGCTCAAAGATTTAACTACTTCTTTTCTTAACCTGCGCAAAATTACTCCTGGATGTGTTATATATTCTTTCATTACGATTTCGCGTAAAAATGAAATCCCAAGCAGGCTCATAAAAGCTCCCGGCACTCCATGTCCGGTGCAGTCAGCAGCGGTTATAACAGTGAAATCTTCAAGCTCGGTCCACCAGTAAAAATCGCCGCTTACCTTGTCTTTTGGCTTGAATAGAATAAAATTATCCAGTCCTTTTTGGGTGAGAAGATTTCTTTCAGGCAATATCGCCTGTTGTATACGCCTGGCATAATCTATACTTTGAGAAACTTCGAGATGGATATGTTCGATGTGCTCCTTTTGTTTCATCACCATATCGCGTTTGGTTTCAATTTCGTCACGCTGAGCTGTTATTTCTTCATTTTTTTGCTCCAGTTCAGCATTTTTATAGGAAATATCATCCCTTTGCGATTCTATTTCTTCCTTTTGTTCCTTAATCTCCTGATTTTGGCGGGCTAAAACATGATTCGCTTTGCGAATTCTGCTATATAGTCTGTATACAATAATGGAGAAAACCAAAATCAGGGCAAAAACAACAATAAATGAAATGATCAATATTCGCTGTTTTTGAATGGCCTCGTTTTGTTCTTGCATTTTTAATTTATCAACCAACTTCTCTTTATTCAGTAATTGTATTTCCTTTTCCTTTTGCTCAGTCTCATATTTTGTTTGTATATCAGTAATGTTCTGATGCGCCTCTTTACTGAATATGGAGTCTTTTAATACCGAATATTTATTATAATACTCGTAAGCTCTTTTATAATCACCCATTTCTTCAAAATTTAAGGCCATTGAGCTATAGGTCTCTTTTAAGTCGCTAAGACTATTTAATTCTTTTAAAAGCTCCAGGCCTGAAAAATAATATTCAAGCGCTTTGGGGTACTTTTTTAGGTCAGAATATGCATTACCCAGACTAATCAAAGAAGTTGCCACACCGCGTTGATCATCTATTTCGCGCCTTATCTCAAGCGACTTACGATAATACTTTATGGCTTTATCATGATCACCATTGCCCTGGTAAAATGATCCTATATTCAAATACGCTGTTCCAACAGATTGTTTTCGTCCGGCTTCTTTGGCTATGTTCAACGCTTTAACATAGTAGTCAAGTGCTTTACTTTTTTGGTTTGTTTTTTCATAAATGATAGCTATGTTGTTCAGAGAATTGGTCATATTGGGCAAATCACCCATCTTTTCATGCATGTCCAATGATTTTTTGTAGTACTCAAGTGCTTTCTCATAGTTTCCCCAATCATAATAAACCACTCCAATATTTAAAATTATGTGCGCCATGGTTCTCTGATCACCCCTTTCCCGGGCAAGCTTCATGGCTTCGCGGTATTTGGTCACAGCTTTTTCAAATTCGCCCCAGCTGTGATATACCAGCCCCATGTTGTGCAACGAACTTGTGATGGTAAATTGATCGTTAGCTATTTGAGCTATGTCGTATGATTGCTGAAAATAATCTAAAGCCTTTTCATAGCTGCTTACTGAAAGGTAAATGGCTCCAATACTGCCATAAACAGTGCATATTCCTGTTGAATCATTAATATTCTCATAAATCTCAAGCGCATTGTTCAAGTCTTCGAGGGCCTGCTGATAGTTCGACATATCAGTTTCAATTATTCCAATATTAGACAGCAATCCGGCCTCTTCCTTCTTCATGCCCAATTTTTTATAAATACTCATAGAATGCTTAAAGTCCGACAGAGCACTGTCGATTTGGCTCTGATAATAAAAAGCTACACCTCTTTTTTTCAGGGCTTTTGCCTCTTTTACTTCATTGCCCAGGTTTTTTGACAAACTCAAAGCTTCATTGACATAAAGCAAACTGGTATCTATATTAATACTAAGATAAAGCGAACCCAGCTCAAGTAAAGCATCAAGTTTTTCTATTTTAGTACCCTTGTCTAAAACAGATTGGAGACTATCTGTTTTTGTTTGACCAAACATAGCAAACTGCATCAGGCAAACCACTGATAAACCAAAAATAATTTTATGCATAAATGTTAGCTTAAGTAAACGAAAAGCACATGCTAAGCACGAGGTAGTATTGCAAGAGCTTGTTTGGAGCCCATATTCTTCTCACCTTCAATTTACTAAATAAATTAGAAATAGTGAGAGCACATTATAAATTTAACATTTCAAAAACAGGCTTACTATTTGCGAGTATAAATTTGGTGAACAAAACAAACCTTGCACCTGGGAAGTGCAAGGAATGTTTAATCAGGGTCGCAAAAGGTATCAGGCGGGATTCTTTATGAATAAATATTTTATGCGCGTTTTATACAATTCAGGGTATTTATCTTTCAGCCAATGTTGCAAATTTTCTATTTCTTGTTCCGAAAGCCATTGGAACGATTTCTGCACTTCTTTTAAAAATAAAACCGGCTCATTATGAAGTGCTTCCAGTATATGTTTTTGATGATTAAGCATTTTTAAACTTGTTTTAAACAAATATACAATGAAAAGAATAGTGAAAGACAGAGTAATTTTACCTGAATTAAACCAATATCTTTTTTAAATTAGCGGAAATTTTTGCCTATGTTCGACTTTAGTGAAGTATCGCTGAAAAACATTATAATACACAAGGTTGGTTCCAATCAGGAAGAGCACTCCCTGGAGCTATCAGAAGCTGTGTTGCCAGAGCTTGATGATGATATTGAGCAGGTTTTGGTCGATTTCTTTCTACGGCCATTTAAGCCTGATGCTTATTACCATTTTGAGCACGAAAACGGACTTGAGTTTCATGAAATGTTTCAGCACACACAGAAACTTTTTTCAGACCCAAATACCTTTGCAGGGCAATCGCAATACATAGCCAAACACCTGCATTTAGTATCGACCCATCCCAATATTAAGCAGGGAGAAGTCTATATTGTACATTTTGCCGGTTGTGTGGTCGATGATGAAATTACCGATGCCATTGGCATTTTTAAAAGTGAAAACAAAGACACTTTTTTGAAGGTTGTGCAACAAAACAACCACTATGGTGTTGATATGCAAACAGGTATCAATATAAAAAAATTAGATAAAGGTTGTCTGATTTTCAACACCGAAGAAGAAGATGGCTATAAAATCAGTATTGTAGATAAAACAAACCAATCGGGTGAAGCCCAATATTGGACAAATGATTTTTTGAAGGTTAATTTTCGCGAAGATGAATTTTACGATACAAAGAATTATATTGATCTTTGCAAAGCATTTAGCGATGGTGTATTAACTGAAGAGAATAATTTCAATACCCCCGATCAGTTAAATTTCATGAAACGGTCGCAGGAGTATTTTGAAAACCACGATAAATTTGAGGAACAAAATTTTGAAGATGAAGTAATACACGAACCCGATATAATAGATGCTTTTAAGGACTTTAAGGATGAATTTAAAGAACAATACGAAACAGAGCCGAACAGTGATTTCAATATATCAAAACCAGCCCTGAAAAAGCAAAAAAAGTATTTCAGGCCTGTAATAAAACTCGACAAGAACTTTCATCTTTATGTACATGGGAAGCCTGAAAATATGGAAAAAGGATTTGACGACATAAGAAGAATGAATTATTATAAGCTTTATTTTAACGAGGAAAACTAAAATTTAGAATTATGGCAAGTATCAGAGAATTAAAAAAAGACATTCATTACATAACGAACGAGTTAATAATTGAATGTTTGGTTGCAGATGTAATGTACAAAGGTAAACATGAATCAAAATTGACGGACCTTGCCACGAAGCTGTTAACAAAAAAGAAAGAACTACTTAGCAGAATAAATGAATACAGGCGCATCAAAAATGAAACGAATGCTAAAACATATTTTAAAAGCATTCAAAACGAATTACACAACCTTGTGAAAGAAACCCTTGATGAGGTTCAAAAACTTGAAAAATAATTTTTATGATTGAAATAACACTACCTGATAATAGTAAAAAGAAATATGAACCCGGCGTTACCGGATTAGACATTGCAAGAGATATCAGCCCAAGGCTGGCCAAAGAAGTGCTTAGCATAACTGTAAATGATGAACTTTGGGACATTAACCGTCCGATTAAAGAAGATGCCAGCATAAAACTTCACAAATGGGAAGATGACGAAGGAAAACATGCCTTTTGGCACTCTTCAGCCCACTTGCTGGCAGAAGCTGTTGAACAGCTTTATCCGGGAGTAAAATTCGGTATAGGACCAGCAATTGAGCAAGGTTTTTATTACGACATTGACCTTGGCGACCGGCAACTGACAGATGCAGACTTCAAGAAAATTGAGGACAAAATGTTGGAACTCGCAAGGCAAAAAGAAGAATATCACCGTTCAGATATCCCCAAAAACGAAGCGCTGGAGTATTACCAAAAAAAGGGTGATGAATACAAAGTAGAGCTAATCAATGATCTGGAAGACGGCACCATTACCTTTTACCAACAGGGAAATTTCACTGATTTGTGCCGTGGCCCTCACCTACCCGACACTTCACCTATAAAAGCCATTAAAATCACCAGCGTTGCAGGTGCTTATTGGCGTGGCGATGAGAAGCGCAAGCAGCTTACACGCCTTTATGGCATCACTTTCCCGAAAAAGAAAATGCTGGACGAGTACCTTGAGATGCTCGAGGAAGCAAAAAAGCGCGATCACCGTAAGCTGGGTAAAGAACTTGAACTTTTCACATTCTCGCAGCGTGTTGGTCAGGGATTGCCATTATGGCTGCCCAAAGGCGCACAATTGCGTGAGCGCCTCGAAAACTTCCTGAAAAAGGTGCAGCGGGATTATGGCTACGAGCAGGTTATTTCTCCCCATATCGGACAAAAAGATTTATACGTAACTTCAGGGCACTATGCCAAATATGGACAGGATTCGTTTCAACCCATACATACACCTGAAGAAGGAGAAGAATATTTGCTAAAACCTATGAATTGCCCGCACCATTGCGAAATGTATAAAGCTTCGCCCAAATCCTACAAAGATTTGCCCATTCGACTGGCCGAGTTTGGAACAGTTTACCGCTATGAGCAATCAGGTGAGCTGCATGGTTTAACCCGTGTACGTGGCTTTACACAGGACGATGCACACATTTTTTGCCGTCCCGATCAACTGAAAGAGGAGTTTATAAAGGTTATTGACATCATACTTTATATCTTTAAAACACTCGATTTCAAAGATTACGTGGCGCAGGTTTCATTGCGCGACAAGAAAGACCATTCCAAATATATTGGAAGTGATGAAAACTGGGAAAAAGCCGAAAAAGCCATTATTGAAGCTGCCGATGAAAAGGGCATGAACTACGAGGTGGAATACAACGAAGCTGCGTTTTATGGTCCCAAACTCGACTTTATGGTTCGTGACGCAATTGGCCGCAAATGGCAATTAGGAACCATCCAGGTAGATTACAACCTGCCTGAACGTTTTGAACTGGAATATATCGGAAGCGATGATAACCGGCACCGCCCGATAATGATTCACCGTGCGCCCTTTGGCTCTATGGAACGTTTCGTAGCAGTGCTACTGGAACACACCGGCGGCAAATTCCCACTTTGGCTCACACCGGAGCAGGCTGTAATACTCCCGATAAGCGAAAAATTTAACGATTACGCAAGGGATGTCAAAGCAAAACTCGCAGCCCGCGATGTACGCGTATCTGTGGATGAACGCAACGAAAAAATCGGCCGTAAAATTCGCGACAATGAGCTAAAACGCACACCCTACCTGCTTATCGTTGGTGAAAAAGAAATGACCGAAGGAAAAGTTGCTCTCAGAAAACAAGGCGAAGGAGATCAGGGACAGATGTCCATTGATGAATTTGCTACATTTATAGAACAAGAAGTAGCTAACGAAACATCTAAATAGGCTCTGCTGAAAAACACGAAATATGCTAATAATGAATATCATACAGCAGAACCTAAATAAACAGAAATAGAATTGTATTGAGGGTTGTTCCTTTGGAGCAACCCTTATTTTTTGCCCATAGCCGAGATACCAAGCCCCAAAAACACGATGGCGCCGTTAATTATCAATAATTCAAATCCGAATTGAAACCCATTGAACCAGGCCTCTGAATAGCTGTTCAGGACATAGCAAATTATGGGTGAAGCAACAGCAATATAGGGAATCCATTTTTCCCGGGGTTGATATTTTGTAAACAATCCGAAGGCAAACAATCCCAACAATGGACCATACGTATACCCGGCAACCGTAAATATGGCACTTATCACACTTTCATCTGAAATAAGCTGGAAAATAATAATTACAATGGCAAGCAACGCAGAAATACTCAAATGCACCCAACGCCGTGTGCGAAGTGCAGTGGCCGAATTCAAATCTTTATGATTATAGCCCAGTATATCAACCGTAAATGTTGTGGTTAAAGCGGTCAAAGCAGAATCGGCACTGGAATAGGCCGCTGCTACCAAACCAAGAATGAACATTATGGCGACAAATAGCGGCAATTCGCCATGCGAAATAACCAACGGAAAAATTTCATCGCCACGCGCTGGTATACTCAAGCCAAGTGAGGCTGCATAAGAATACAGCATTACCCCCAGGGTAAGAAACATAATGTTGACCGGGACAAAAGCAATCCCGTACGACAACATGTTTTTCTGGGCATCTTTAAGATTGCGGCAACTTAGGTTTTTCTGCATCATATCCTGGTCCAGACCCGTCATCACAATTGTAATAAACATACCAGAAAAAAATTGCTTAATAAAATGGTTCGGGCTGTTCCAATCATCAAAGAAAAACACACGACTGTATTCTGAATTCGCAACAAAATCCCATAAACTCTGCTCAGCCAACTGGTTATAAATTATCACAATAGTTACAATGGCAGATAAAAACATAAATGTGGTTTGCAACACATCTGTCCAGATAATGGTTTTTATGCCACCGCGGTTGGTATAAATCCATATAAGCAAAATAGTGATTAGCACAGTAACCGGGAAAGGAATACCCAGGGGATCGAAAACCATCACTTGCATTACGGTTGCCACAATAAACAACCTGAAAGAAGCACCTATAACCCTGGAAATAAAAAAGAACCATGCTCCTGTTTTTTGACTAAAAGAACCAAACCGATGTTCCAGATAAGTATATATTGAGGTCAGCTTTAAGTTGTAATAAACAGGTAAAAGCACAAATGCGATAACAGCATATCCAGCTACATAACCCATTACCATTTGCAGATAGCTAAATTGTGTATCCTGCACCCATCCGGGAACAGAAATGAAAGTTACACCCGACAGCGATGCACCCAACATCCCAAATGCAACAACAAACCAGGGCGATTGGCGATTTCCCAGATAAAAACCAAGATTGTTTCCCTTACTGCTGGTAAGCCGTGAGATAACCATTAAAATACCGAAATAGGCAAGAATAGCAATTATTATATAAACAGGATTGAGCGCTTCATTCATATGTTTATTTTTAATTTTCAATGGTCGAATAGCCTGCCCCGCCGAAGGCGGGGGAACCTCCTTTTTCCTGACAACAAGCCTTTTACCTTTACTCCTCCGAATAATCATGCGCAGCCTTGCTCCGCCGAAGCTATGCGAAGGCGAAGCCTTGCTCCGACGAAGCTACGCGAAGGCGAAGCCTTGCTCCGCCGAAGCTATGCGAAGGCGACGTGTGTTAAAAGCTTTATCATGGAGGTTTCATCTGTTTAGATTTTTTTAATTTCTGAAATGCATCCACGAACCGCAAGCGGTTTCATAATCTTTATATAAAACCACCAAAGATAATGGTTTGATGAAAATTTTAATAAGCCAAACCCATGATATATTAAAAAAAGCTGTTTTAGCAAACGAGCAGCGTATTTAGGGCTCCGTATAGGCACTTGAAATTAGTCTTATAGACGATCCACAGCGGTGTAACTCACAATAAACCAAAAAAAGGAGCACCTGTTGGTACTCCTTTTATCTCTTTGCGGAGAGAGAGGGATTCGAACCCCCGGACCTTTGACAGTCAACGGTTTTCAAGACCGCCGCATTCGACCACTCTGCCATCTCTCCCAAATGCGGTTGCAAATGTAGTGTATTTATCTTTTTTACCAAAAATGTATGCGTAAAAAAATGAACTTTTTTTGTGCCAACAATGGTAACAAACATATTTTCATTTATTTATATAATTGGGTTCAATTTGATTGTGTAAATAGATTGTATTTAATGGGTAAAATACCTATTTTTCGTACTTGCTAAAATAAAAACAGCCAATTCCAGCTTTAAATTTTGTTTATTTTAAACGAATTTATATATCCACATGTGTGAATTTTTGTTTTTTCGACACGCTTAGTCCATCCAAAAAACTGGCTTATAAACAGTTAACATCAAGTTTCATTTTTTGGAACTGATTTTGATAATATAAACACCTTTTGTGAACCACTTTTAAGGCAACCAAAAGTTAATTAGTTTAACGAAAGTATGACGTATGATCAAAGAAAACTTTGTAGCGTATATCGCTGACAGTATTAAAGAACACTGGGAATACCCGGCACTTTCAGATTATAAAGGTAAAGATTACACCTATGGTGATACAGGTCGCCAAATAAAATGGTTACATAAATTATTCGATGAAACAGGAATTAAAAAGGGTGATAAAATTGCACTTCTTGGAAAAAACTCCGCTCATTGGGGAATGGTATACCTCGCCACTGTAAGCTATGGTGCAGTAATCGTACCTATTTTACCAGATTTTCATGCCAATGATATCCACCATATTGTAAACCACTCTGATTCAAAGCTGCTATTTGTAGGCGAAATGCTTTGGGAACAGGTTGATGAAAGTTGTATGGATAGCTTAAAAGGTATAGTTGCTCTGGAGGACTTCACTGCATTATGCAGTAAGCCTGAATGCCACCTTGTCCATGCCATCAATAAAACCAATGATGGTTTTAAAAAGCAATACAAGAATGGATTTTCGAAGGAAGATTTTAAAATCGAACCTGTATCAAACGATGAAATTGGAATTATAAACTATACGAGTGGTACCACCGGATTTTCTAAAGGAGTGGTATTAAAAAACAACGCTCTGGCGGCCAATGTCAGGTATGCCCGCCACAATCTACCCCTTAATACAGGAGAAAAAATCGTATCTATATTACCATTGGCGCATACTTATGGTTGTGCATTTGAGTTTTTGTGGCCATTTTCTATGGGTTCCCATATTAACTTTTTAACCCGCACGCCCTCTCCCAAAATTATAGTACAAGCCTTTCAAACCATAAAACCTTCAGTAGTTATTGCTGTACCACTAATTATTGAGAAAATATATAAAAAACAAATCAAGCCGGCACTGGACAAAAAGCTGTTAAAAATATTAACATCATTACCATTGGTAGACAAACCAATTTATCAGAAAATAAATAAAAAACTCACTGATGTATTTGGTGGTAACTTCAGGGAAATAGTTATTGGCGGTGCTCCATTAAGTGAAGATGTGGAAACATTTCTCAGAAAAATCAAATTTAAGTACGCAGTTGGTTATGGCATGACAGAATGCGGACCATTGATAAGCTACATAGGATGGGAAAATACAAAATACCGATCGGCCGGAAAACTGGTTGACACACTGGAAATAAAGATAGATGATGAAAAAGGCAATGAAGGAGTGGGTGAAATTTTGGTCAGAGGTGAAAACGTGATGGAAGGCTACTACAAAAACCCCGAAGCCACAGCACATTCTATTGATAAAGATGGTTGGTTACATACCGGCGATTTAGGTATGGTAGATGAAGAAGGTTATGTTTTTATTAACGGCCGTAGTAAGTCCCTCATCTTAGGGCCATCGGGCGAAAATATCTATCCGGAAGAAATCGAATCTAAAATCAACAATCTACCACATGTAATGGAATCGCTTGTGCTATCCGACAACACTAAACTTGTTGCGCTTATTTATCCTGATTATGAAGCTGTTGATAAACAGGGAATTCGAATGAATCAGCTTCCTGATTTACTGGAAGAAGGGCGCACTGAAATTAATGAAGAACTACCTAAATTTAAACAAGTAACTCGTTTTAAACTGTATCCGCACGAATTTGAAAAAACACCAAAGAAAAGTATCAAAAGGTTTTTATATGCAATAGATGAAAATTAATTTCAACTCTATTATTTAAACAATTATTGCCATTACTTGTTTCTTTAGTTAATTAAGAAGGATAGTATAAGATAATTTACAATCATGACTGAAGATTATGCCGGTTAATAAAGAATACACAACATAGCGCAATCGTTTGCATTTAATTATCGGCAGGAAAGCAGGGTATAATTTGGAATCATTGATTTAAAACCTTATATTTGTTTTTAATACTTTATTGTTAAATCTAAAACTTAATACTTATGAAGAAAATTTTTACGTTATTAGTCCTTTTTGCCTTAGTTGGTAATATTTACGGACAAAGAAAAGCAGAAATGGTCAAAAAATATGACCAGGTAGAAATGACCAAAGCAGACACCTTAATGCCTGCCAGTTTTGCTAGCGGAACACCTGCACTTTACACAGCAGATGGTGGTGGTTATGTCGTTGGAAATAATAGCTATGGCGACGTCGCCAAAGCTCAGGAATATGCATTTACAAACTTCTCACTTTCAAGTGTAGCCTTCTGGTTTGGAGCAAAAGAAATTGCAACTGAAGCAGACACGGTAATTTTAAATGTATATGATATGGATGGAACCGGAACTGATGCTACAGGACAAGTTGCAGGACCTGGAACAGTAGTTAGCACAGTTGAATTTTTAACAGATGCAATTGACACAGCTGGTGGATACACTGTTATTGACTTAGTGGAACCTATTGCTCTTGATGGTAATTATGCTATCGGTTTCGACATGAGTAAAATGGTCAATGACACCATCGGTTTAATCAGTACATCTGACGGAGATGCAACCACAGAACTTTCTTGGGAACAGTGGGGCGATGGTAGTTGGTATACATTCGTAGCTAGTTGGCCATTAGCATTTGATTTGGGTATATTCCCAATCGGAGAAGCAATTCCTACATATGACGTTACATTTAACGTTGATATGCGCCCGGCTATTGATTCAGGTCTTTATGTTATTGGAACTGATAGCGTTGTAAGCATTACTGGAACAATGACAGGATGGACAGAGCCTATTGCAGGCCCAGAATATATCATGGAAGATGCTGACAATGACTCAATTTACACAGTAACACTTTCATTAACCGAAGGAGACCATGAATACAAATACTTCAAAAATGAAGGTTGGAGCAATGGCGAATGGGAAGGCGGAGACAACCGTATGGTAACAATAGCTTCTGATACTACATTTAATGATGTTTGGGGAGTTCAACCAGTAGGAATTCTGGACAGACCTGCAGCTATTGAAATGAACATCTATCCTAACCCATCTAATGGAATTATTCAGGTTGAAGCTCAAGGTGCCAATAAAGTAACTGTAATTAGCGCTATTGGTCAGGTTATTAGCTCAACAGAAATTCAGAATCAAGGTACAATTAACCTTTCTGATCAGCCTAGCGGTGTTTATTTTGTGCGCGTTCAAAACGGCAACAGAATGGGCGTTCGCAGAGTTGTAATTGAGTAATTCAATTTATCGAAATAAAGCTAAGTCCCCAGTTTCCCTGGGGACTTTTTTTATGTCTGCCACAACAGTTTATAACATACATAACCAGTAGCTCTGGTTGCATAAAAAGCAATGTTAAAATACTGACCTTCTCATGATGCAAACCAACCTACCCGTTTTTTTATAATCTAATCGGCACCTTTGTTCCTTTATTAATTCATCGCTGATTTGGTGGTTGGTTTATGTCTGTTTTAATTTACCTCAATCATAAACACATAAACAAAACTCCCGCGTTGATTAAAGCAAATAATACACAAACATTTCCGCTTATTCTTAGGTGTACTGAACATTCAATAAGCAGATTGTTGTTGATGGGTTATTACCGTAATTTCACAAAAAAAAGCCCAACCGAAGGCTGAGCTTTGAATTATTTAGGGAAGTTGTCAACTACAGTTTAAAAGCCTTTTTAATCTCATCTACATAATCGAGTTTCTCCCAGGTAAAAGTTTCTATCTCTTTTTTGTCACCATTGATGCGTATGACTTTTTTGCCGGGTGTGCGACCCATATGGCCGTAGGCAGCTGTTTCTTCAAATATTGGATTTTTTAACCCAAAACGTTTAATAATGGCATGTGGTCTGAGGTCAAAAATGGTTTTGATTTTTTCTGCAACTTCTGCATTGGACAAATCAACTTTTGAACGCTTAAGTTCCACATATACACCCACAGGCTCAGCTACACCGATGGCATAGGCCAACTGTACCAGAGCTTCTTCAGCCACGCCTGCAGCTACAATATTTTTAGCAATATGGCGAGTGGCATAAGCTGCCGAGCGATCTACTTTTGAAGCATCTTTACCGGAAAATGCGCCACCACCGTGAGCACCCCGGCCACCATAGGTATCTACTATAATTTTACGGCCTGTAAGACCGGTATCGCCGTGCGGTCCGCCAATTACGAATTTACCTGTAGGGTTCACAAGCAAACGGAATTCAGTATCAAAATACTTTTGAATTTCTGGCGGGTAAGTTTTGGCAACCTGCGGAATCAGAATATTGCGAATGTCTGTTTCGATACGCGAAAGCATCTGATTATCTGCTCTTTTCTGAGCATCTTCAGTATTGGCATCGGCTTTTACAAACTCATCGTGCTGTGTTGAAACTACAATGGTATCAATACCCAGCGGTTTTCCGTCATCATCGTATTTGAAGGTTACCTGCGATTTTGAATCCGGGCGCAGATAGGGCATTTTACCACAATTGCGACGAATATCGGCCAGCTCTTCAACCAAACGGTGGGCAATATCAACGGGTAAAGGCATGTATTGCTCAGTTTCGTTTGTAGCAAAGCCAAACATCATTCCCTGGTCTCCGGCACCCTGCTCATCTTCTTTCTCACGATCAACACCCTGATTGATATCTGGCGATTGTTCATGAATAGAAGAAATAACGCCACACGAATCGGCATCGAAGCGGTAATCAGGTTTAGTATAACCAATGCGGCGCACCACATCTCTGGCTATTTCCTGTACATCTACATAAGCTTCGGTTTTCACTTCTCCCCCAACCATTACTAAACCTGTGGTTACAAAGGTTTCGCATGCGCATTTTGAGTCAGGGTCTTGTTTTAAAATTTCATCCAGAATGGCATCAGATATCTGATCGGCCACTTTATCGGGGTGTCCTTCTGATACGGACTCAGATGTAAATAAATAAGGCATAACTTCAAATAATTACTGTTAATGATAAAAGGCCCATACATTATGGTTAAATGTATGAGCCCTGTTTTTTTTAATATCTGTAGTGATCGGGTTTGTACGGACCATCTTTAGGTACGCCAATATATTCAGCCTGATCTCCTTTTAATTCAGTTAAATTTACCCCCAGATGCTTCAAGTGTGCTTTAGCCACTTCTTCATCGAGTTTTTTAGGAAGTCGGTAAACTTTATTTTCGTGTTCTTTCTCCCATAATTCAATTTGAGCCATCACCTGGTTGGCAAATGAGTTACTCATCACAAATGAGCTGTGTCCTGTGGCGCAACCAAGGTTCACCAAACGACCACCTGCAAGCAGGATGATGGAATGCCCATCAGGGAAGATATATTCATCGACCTGGGGTTTGATATTGCGTTTTTTAACGTCTTTACGTGCTTCGAGTTTTTCCACTTCAATTTCATTGTCAAAGTGGCCAATATTACACACAATGGCTTTATCTTTCATGTTTTCCATGTGCTCAACAGTAATAACTGCTTTGTTTCCTGTTGCTGTAACATAAATATCGGCTGTTGGAAGCATATCCTCAACGGTTTTTACTTCATGCCCTTCCATGGCAGCTTGCAAAGCACAAATCGGATCTACTTCAGTTACAGAAATTTTTGAGCCATAGGCGGCTAAACCTTCGGCGCAACCTTTACCAACACCGCCAAAACCACAAACAACTGAGGTTTTTCCTGCAATCATTACATCAGTGGCACGTTTAATACCATCGATCAATGATTCACGGTTACCGTAAGTGTTATCAAATTTTGATTTGGTTACAGAGTCGTTTACATTGATAGCGGGGAACATAAGTGTTCCATCATTTTCGCGTTGGTACAAACGATGTACACCTGTAGTGGTTTCTTCTGAGGCACCTTTGAAATCTTTTAGCATTTCGGTGAAAAAAGCATTATTTTCTGCAACCATAGTTTTCAACCGGTTCACTAAGGCAACCTCATCTCCTGCCTCAGGAGTATAATCCAGTGTTGATGGTTCTCTTTCAGCATCGGCACCTTTCATAATCATCAGTGAAGCATCACCACCATCGTCTACTACGAGGTTTGGACCTTTTCCACCGGGAAAATTAAGTGCCTGTGCTGTGCACCACCAATACTCATCAAGGGTTTCACCTTTCCATGCATAAACGGGGACACCTGTTTGAGCAATAGCGGCGGCAGCTTCATCCTGTGTGCTGTATATATTGCAGCTGGCCCAGCGCACATCTGCGCCAAGTGCAGTAAGTGTTTCAATTAACACGGCCGTTTGAACAGTCATGTGCAATGAACCCATAATACGGGCGCCCTTCAAAGGCTTATCTTTTCCAAATCTCTCTCTGAGCTCAATCATACCAGGCATTTCATGCTCTGCCAGCTCAATTTGCATACGTCCCTCAGCCGCTAATCCTATATCTTTAACTTTATATTTCAAATCAGCGTTAATAGGTTCAAGGTTACTCATGATATCTTAAATTTTATAATGATTAACAAATAAAAAGGGTACAAAAATAATCAAATCTTGTCAAAATAATCCATTACACCTGCAATAAACTTACCAAACGGTTATTATTACTTATAAATTTCCGGGATATGGTTGTACAATTCTATGGCTGCTCTTGACTTGTTTAAAGTGAACACGTGTATACCCGGTGCTCCTTTTTCCAAAAGCAGAACGCTTTGTTGCTTTGCAATGTTTAACCCTTCTTTATAAACTTTTTCAGGATGGGTCTTAATTTCTTCCATTACATTGGCTATTCTATCTGGAATTTTGGCACCACTGATCTCAGCAAAACGTTTTATCTGTGTAAAACTTGTAATGGGAATAATCCCCGGAATAACGCGTGTTTTTATACCTCTTTTGAGCACCTTGTCCATGAACTCCCAGTAAAAAAGATTATCGAAAAACATTTGTGTAATCAGAAAATCGGCTCCCGCATCAACCTTTTTCTGTAAATTATCAAGGTCTTCATCCATGCACGATGCTTCAATATGCTTTTCGGGATATGCAGCAGCTCCAATGGAAAAATCAAAATTTTGCTTCACAAAGCTTATCAGGTCAGAAGCATGATTAAACCCATCTGCATTTTGCGGAAAACTTTCGCTTCCTTTTGGTGGGTCGCCCCTTAGTAGCATTACATTTTCCACGCCCATATCTTGCAAGGCTCGCATATCGGCTGCTATTTTTTCCTTTGTGGCTCCTATTACGGTATAATGCGCCATGCACGTGAATCCCAATTCATTCTGAAAGAAATTGACCAGATCAAAAGTATGGTCATGCGAAGAGCCCCCTGCACCATAAGTAATAGATACAAAGGATGGATTTATATTCATGAGCTGACCCGCATTAATACCAAACTTCACTGCCGTTAAGTAATCTTTGGGCGGAAAAAACTCAAAGGAAAATAGACGTTTTTGCTTCTCAAACAGATTAATTATCTTCATAAGTGGGTACAAAATTAAAAAACTTCTATAAAGTGATGCAATTACATAACTTATTAAATGTTTATGACTGACAAATGTTTTTTTGTAAGTGATGCCAGATTAGCGTAAATTTGTATTGAGATTATTTTAGGTGTATAAAACACCTGCCTACTTACTGCTACCCAACCTTACTGAAACTCAACCATACCTGGGTTTACTACCCCTGTATGCCTCATTGCACTGGTTCCTAGTCATCAAAACATTTACCATGAAAAAATTCTATGTCATAATTGTCATATCCATGGCGACTATCTTTACATCCTATGCCCAGGATCGTTTTGATTTCACGCTACAAACCGGTTATGCGCTCTCCCAGAACGTATCAGGTAGTTTAGATTATGAGATGCAGGCCGGTGTTCCCCCTGTATTTTTAGAAACCCACTGGTATTTTTTACCGGGTCCAGTTTTAAACAACCTCGGTATTGGCGCAGGGTTTGGCTTTCATCACATGAAAACAGAAGACCCTGATATTGCCTGGCTCTGGACCTATGGTAGTGATGCCAGCGGTGCGCTGTTCTATTGGCCTGTTTACACAAGTTTTAAATACCGGATACCTGTAAACACCAGCTTTATCCCATATTTTAAATTCGACACAGGTTACACGTTTTTCGATGCAGAAGAATCTATTATGTGGCCCGACGACCGGGATGCCGACTCTTATGTTTGGGGAGGTGCTTACATTGGGCTGAGTGCCGGTATAACCCTGGCCCGCATTATCAATATTGAGTTGAATTACAATATTCTAAACTCAGCAATAGGTACCGATTACCGTTATAGTGGTTATTGGCAATACTGGGAAGAGGAATATACGGCAAAGGTTTTCTCAATCACGGCAGGAATTTGCCTGTAATACAAATAACCCCGGCGATCTG
>NZ_JBSRDC010000077.1:0-33093 GCF_055145285.1 Salinivirga sp.
TTATTCCAGGTTGATGGCGGCTGAGAAATACGTTACAGAACTTAAAGAAAATATAATGGCCTGCTATCTTGCAACATTACCTCATGGAAACCAGCAAGTTTTATCGGAAGGGGATCGGATCATGCGCTCAGATTATATAAACAAAATGCTTTTCCCCAACCCAAAATTGTGGACGTTAACTAACCTGACTTTTATGACTTCGCAATTGGAGCTTCAGAAATATGTTTTTCTAAAACACAGGCCTACAAAACCCCCTGAATAAATAGCCGCGCATCTTATTGCATTAATTAGGCTCAGGCAGCCCGGTAAACCACCGGGTTGCTTTTTTTGATTTCCGAGGTTTCACAAAGTGTTTTACGTTGCTTAGCACACCTATTTCTTTTCTTCTTTGAATTGCTTTTCAAAATTCGCAAAGATTTCCTCGCAAAGCCCGCAGAGATCTTTAACGTAGAGCCTGGAAATTAATCTTTGCGCTTTTAGCGCTTCCTGGCTTATTTTGTGTGGACTTTCTTTTTTGATTGATGTAAAAGCTGCACAAATCGCACGTAGCTTTTGCAGAACTCAGGTTACGCTTTCGTTTATTTGTCGCTTTCTTTTTCGTTTCACGCAATGCAAAGTCTTCAATTAGTAGATTATGTTTGGAATCACTTGACCTTTTTGGTGGATTAAAATTATAAGGTATATATTTTTGCAACATTCTATAAGCAGAGGTCAGGCATGTTATCTGGTTTTTATTTACCACGAGTATAATTATTTTAAAATACATTTACATTGGTCTGCCCACGTAAAAATTTAAAGATGAAATTTTCTAACAGGGTATAACTTTACTTAAGCGTAAATATTAGCCTTGCATGCCAATTAATTGTTATTTTTTTGTTAAAGAAATGCTTTTCTCATAATGAATTATTAACTTTTATTTTTAACACTATAAAACATAAAGTTATGATAAAGTTAAAATTTACAATTTTTATTCTCTTATTTGCTGGACTTGGTTTTTACGGACATTCGCAGCAATACAACCAAAATGATGTAAAGAGTGAAATAAAAAAAGCGTATGAAGAGAGCGTAGAAAACGATGTTTTTATGGGACGGGGAATAAAGTCCTTAACTGACATGGCCGACTATGGATCAGCACCGGCGTTAAACTGGAGCTCCCAATTTGGCGGTTCTGGAAGCGATGTCGCCACCGAAATTGTTTCTGATATAAATGGAAACAGCTATGTTTCCGGATATTTTTCAGGTGAAATAATAGTTTCAGGTACTACCTATACAAGTATTGGCGAACAAGATGGTTTTGTTGCAAAATACGACATTGCAGGAAACTTAATTTGGTTTAAGGCAATACCAGCGCAACCAGGTAATTATTTGAATGTTATGGCCATAGAAATTAAGGCCGACACAGCGTGGATTACCGGATCGTATACCGGTAGTGTTTCTATGGGTGTTAATTTGCCTAACGATGGTTCAAATAACTTATTCCTTACCAGTATTGATGCAAATGGCAATTTTATTAATGCCTATCACCATTATGTAAATAATATAGAAATAGGATTGGGTTTAAGTATTGATGATTCAAATAATGTATATGTATTAGGAGCAAATAGTTTATCAGACGATTTTCGACACCCTAGTTTTTTGACAAAATTTAATATTGTTAACGAAAGCTTTCAGTGGTACAGGGAGTACCCGTATTCATCTCCAGTGCTTAGTTTTACCGATTTTGTCGTAGGAGATTCATGCATATATTTAACTGGTTTTTGGGAAGGCAGTGGAAGTGTCGATAATGTTACTTTTACGCCCGAAGGTTATTACGGAGAAGCTTTTGTTATAAAAAGCGATTTTAACGGAGATTTAACCTCCGGAACATTTGCTGATCATCCCGTTTCGCCGACTGGTGATAGTTACGGATTATCGTTAGATATAGATCAGAACGAGAATGTTTATTTTGCAGGATATTTTAGAACCAATGTGATATTTGGAAACGATACCATAATGGGATCTGAGAATGGCTTTGTAGCGAAATATGACCCATTGGGTGATTTTGTTTGGGGCCAAAAACTTACTACAACAGGCTTAGACGATGTTGCAGTCGACCCTGCAGGAAGCGTTTATGTAATACACGATGGAGAGATAACAAATTATGATTTTAGCGGACTGGAGCAGTGGTCCGGAACCTTAACAGGAAGTCCTTCAGTTTGCGATATAGATAATTCCGGCAATATTGATATCGCAGGAAGTGATAATTCGCTTGTGTTTTTGTCGCAGCTCGACAATACCGGAACTCAGAATTGGCAAGTAAATTTTGGAGGTAATTCAGGCAGTGCAAGGATTAACGGTATGGTAAGCGATAGTTTGGGTAATGTTTATTTATATGGTTACACCTCTAATACTACCGATATTTTTGGTGCTGAGGTAAATGCAGGAGTATTTATAACTAAGCAAAACAGCTCCGGAGATTTGTTATGGAATAAACAATTGGGGTGTACAGAAAACATGGGTGCCGCTTCACAGGGGAACTCAATTAATATTGACGAAAAAAATGGATTTGTTTACATTACAGGAGGATTAACTTCTGAACTGGTAATACCGGGTCAACCAAATTTAGTGCCCGATGCGGGGGGAAGTATATTTATATTAAAATACGATTTAAACGGTAATTTTATATGGTCGAAGCAAGAAGACTTCTTTGGTCAAAATGTCACAATAGCACCTGATTATTCCGGTAATATTGTAATCGCCTGTACTTATTTCGGCTCTATTAATGTAAGTTCCGATAGTTTTACTTCATCAGGATCTGATGATGCCCTGGTGTTAAAATACGACTCAGGCGGAAATTATTTGTGGGGTATGAGTGCTGGTGGAGAAAATATTGAATATAACGGGCTTGTTTCAATAGATACAAGTAATAATATATTTTTTTCGGGCGAATTTCATTCAGAAAATGTTTCAGTAGGAGATAGCACCATAACACTTAACGAGGGTGATGGTAATATTGTTTTGGCAAAAATTCAACCTGATGGAACAGTTCAGTGGGTAACATCAACTGCTTCCAGTACTATTGCTTATGGAGATTATTATTGTTGGCCTACCGGAATTTTGAACGACAAAGACGGTAATGTATATATTAAAGGATGGCATGGCGACTCTGCCTCTTTTGGCAATATATTATTAACAAGCCCCTACGTTTATAATTATTTTATTTCAAAATTTGATTCAAATGGAAATGTGTTGTGGGCAAAGTCTATTACAGAAAAGAGCTGGGGATTTGACTATAATCAGTTCGATATTGATAGCGAAGGGAGTGTTTATTTAGGTGCGCAGGCTACGGATACCTTGTATTTCGGAGGCGATTACATGTATACACCTTCTGGTGAAACAGATTTGTTTGTAGCAAAATATATGTCTAATGGCGATTTAAGCTGGGTTAAAACAATCGAAGCAAATAATCCATGGATTGCAGCTGTTGCTGTTTACAGCACAGACAATGTTTTTGTTGGGGGTGAATTTACAGGAAATTTATCAATCGATAATGTCCTGTATACATCAGTTTCAACTCATGGCTTTTTGGCAAAATTTGGTCAAGATGGTACAGGTGTTAAAGAAGTTTATAGTAGCAAAACTGATAGGTTTTACATTTATCCTAATCCTTCTAATGGTTATATAACACTAAACTCACGTGGAAATATGCCATACGAAGTTCGTTTGCTTAACGAACTGGGTCAGATAGTAAAAACAATAAAAATCTCAACTCAAAATCAGCGTATAGCCCTTGATAACTTATCTCAGGGAATATATTTTATTCAACCTGTTGGAAGTAGTTATAGAACAGAAAAGTTAATTATTAAATAGTTTTATTTAAATGCCTGCTTATTGGTACAATGTGTTTTTATGCACATTGTACCTGCGGGTAAATTAGAAGCTTTTTTAAAAGATTTGTGTTACTTTTTTATTCGCCGACACCTATCTGCAGTTTTTTATAACTCCGTGTTGTCTTAATCTATATAAAATGGCAACAATTTATTAAAACTTTGTTTTTTCTAATAAAGGGTACTACAATAGAAATACTGTTTTTTTCAGTTCTAAATTAATTTTATCCTGAAATAGGGAAGCGGGTTGTCGGTTGGTTTGTTATTGTAGCAATAATTCCCGGTATTGTCTTTTTTTGATTCACCCGAAGGCCGCAGAAGTTTTTAACGTAGAGCCTGGAAAACATGCTCTTGTAACATATTTCGCTTCTTCGGTTACGTCGTTTTTTTCTTTTTTTACGCATTTTAGCCCGTGAGGAGCTGTGGGCATTTAACTTAACCTGTGGATCAAAACAATGCTTTGGGAAATCTTGTTAATCTATTAAACGAACTTAATTGTTGACACCATAATAATAAGCAAAGAGCAATTGAATCGTAAGGTCGACAATAACAAAATTACCTCTTGTCAGTAGATGCATATGTAGAATAACCCAAAAAAAAGAAAAATGAAGTTAAAGATTATCAGCGATATAAAAAAAGGAAAAGAAAACATCATTGTTTATGGACTAAAGCTGGCCCGGCATCTGGAATGGGAGGTCGATATTATTCACATGGTCGACCCGCGTGCAGAGCACGGAGTAGCCAGTACCTATTCCGATTCTCAGACCATCACGCCTGGTCGTAAAATGACACCTGACGAAATTATACAGCGTGAGATTAAAGAGAATCAGTCTGCTATAGACAATTTGATTAGTGGTGAAGGAAGCCGGTTAGACTACCCTCTGAAAATAAACAGTGTAGTTGAAGAGGGTGCAATAGAAGCAAAATTGCGTGCAATCGGGCAGGATGATGATACCGGCCTGATTTTAGTAAATTCAAATCTTGATAATAATGTATTTTCATCGCGGAGTGAGCTTTTTGACCTTATGAAAAGCATTCCTGCTGCCTGGTTAATTGTACCTCCCGGGCATCAGTTTGAATCTTTTAACCACATGATGTTACCTGCAGAGTTTTTAGATTTCGTACCGCCGCAGTATCCAAAAATATCTTACATATTGAAACACTTCAATTCGCGTGTCGAAGCAGTGGATGTGGTGAAAAACAGCACTGGAGAGTTAAGTGAAAAGTCGGCAGCATGGTTGAAAAGCGCGCGTGATGTTTTTACAGCTTCAACATTGGAAGCAAAAGAAATTGAAGGCGATGATTACAATAATACCTTGATAGAATATGTGAAGCAGGTGCAGCCCGATTTATTGTTGCTCTTTAAAAAAGAGAAAACCATATTTGAACGGTTGTTCAAAAAAGATCTCCTGAAGGACCTCATTGTAAAAACCAATACTCCATTGCTTTTTTACAATAGTCAATAATATACCGATTTATTTCTTTCGCTTAAGTATTCGAAAATGCCCAATAATGCGAAATTTTCCTTTGGTATTAATGATGTAGACGCCTAATAATATGAGCCCCATGAAAAGCAGGTGTACGGGGAGTATTGTTTCCCCATCTATCACACCCCAGCCAATGGCAAATACAGGTATGATGTAGGTTACGGATGATGCAAAAACCGGGGGCACTTGCCTGATGAGGCTATTCATGAGCAACATGGCCAGTGCAGTACCAATTACACCCAAAACCATTAGGGCAAGCAGGTGATAACCCCAGCCTTCATGGCTAATGGCGGCTTCTATGTCGGTTGTCAAAAGGTAAATCAGTGCAACGGGTAGTAAAAACATAAAAGATAAGCTCGTAATCTGGATGCCGGAAAGGTGGCTTAGTCTGGCTTTGATCTCATTCATGTTGGTGCCATAGCATATGGTGGCAAGTACCACGAAAAATGCGTAACTATTGATGTTGCTCAGATCTAAATCTTTGCCTGTGGCAATAAGGCCTGCTGCTCCCAACAAACCCAGAATTAATCCGGCAACCTGCATGCGGAGAATTTTAATTTTATAAAATGCCAGTCCAATAAACAGCGTAAACATGGGCGTGAGTGAATTGAGCATGCCAGCCATAGAACTGTCTATGCGGGTTTGGGCTTTTGTAAACAAAAATGCAGGTATAAAGCTGCCAATGAAACCGGCAATAAGCAGACTTTTGAGATCTTTGCGCTTGAGTTTTCTGATATGGTGAAAGGACAATGGCAGCAGTGCCAGCGAAGCACTCACTATGCGAATAGCAGCGGCTTGCGAGCTGGTAAAGCTTTTTAGGCCGATTTTCATTAATATGAATGAACTGCCCCATACAAAGGCCAGTAAAACTAATGTCGCGTATTGTCCCCAGCGTTTTTCGAGATACATCGGTATTTTATTTTAAAGTTCGAAGGTAATGATTTCAGATTAGCTACGGCTTTTAAAATTGTTTCTTAGAGATTTTTGTCCTATAACGAACATCATTAAATTCCCTTACCATGTGAGGTTATTTATCAGTGGCTCCAACTATCATTCGCAAAGGATATTTAGCCAGATTTTTTGTGGTAAAACTAATCTGTGTATTGTATTTGCTTGGTTTTGCCATGAGCTGATAAGGAGGGGAAAAACGGGCTGTTCACTATCGTGCAATTTTTAGTGTCCACTAGCATTCAAAAGGCTTTTTTTATAAATTCCCTGAAAATTGATAAATTGTTGTGGAAACCTAAAAATTTATATTATGCAGTTTCAATACAAATGGATATGGACGTTTGTGCTTATTGTTCTTTTTTCGATAAGTACACAAGAAACAAAAGCCTGGCCGGGTAAAATTGTCAGCTCTTTTAAAACGCCCGGAAACATAGCAACCGGCTTAACCTTTGATGGTGAATTGTTATGGGTGGCCGACCGTGCTGCTAAAAAGCTTTATGGACTTGATCCGGAAAGTGGCAAAGTGAAAAAAGAGCTGGAATCTCCGGCTTACTGGCCCATGGGCATGACCTGGGATGGCGAAGCCCTTTGGAACGTAGATGTGAAAGGTGGCTTGCCACTCAGCGAAAATTACCATGCTGTGGCCTATCGCATCGATCCGGATAATGGCGAGCTCCTGCGCACTGTAAATCTTTCTGTCAGCAAAGCACAGGGCTTGGCATGGGATGGCCGTTATCTGTGGGTGGCCGACGACGGTCTCAATATGATTGAACAGGTGAATGCCAATGACGGAACCACCATTAAGTCGTTTCCTTCGCCGACGCTGAATCCCAATGGGATGACGTTTGATGGCAAATATCTCTGGATTTCTGACCGTTATAAGGATGAAATCTACATGGTTTCACCCCGCGATGGTTCGGTAATTCAAATTCTCGAAGCACCGGGACATTATACCTTTGGTTTAACAGTAGCCCACGATCACCTTTGGGCAGCTGACTCTGAGGCAGATCAAATATTTAAACTCGTGAAAACAGATAAGGACCGTTACAGAAGATACAACCCCAAAAAGGTTCAGGTAACACATACCCACGAAGCGACAAACTTTGGCCCGGGCATGCTTACGGGTCTGGATATTCATCTGTCCATACCTACCGACCGCCCAAATCAGGACATTGAAGGTGAAATAACTTTCTCAGAGGGTATGATCGATAAGGCAGAGGACCACTGGGGGCAAAAAACAGCCCATTACAACCAGCAAAATATTAAGCCGGGAGAGCGGTTTAAAGCCCAAATGACGATCGATGCCACGTTGTATGAGGTCCGCTATTTTATAGATCCCGCCAATGTGGGCGCTCTCGAAGATATACCCAAAGATATTCGTGACCGCTATCTGGCAAATAATGAAAAGTATCAGTATGATCATCCTACAATCACAAGGGCGCTTGAGGTGGCTCTGCAGGGAGAAACCAATCCTTACTGGATGGCACGTAGGATTTTTAACTATCTGATAGACAATATGTATTATGAGATGGTGGGAGGCTGGAATACCGCGCCCGCAGTGCTGGAGCGTGGTAATGGTTCCTGCTCTGAATATACTTTTACTTACATTGCTATGTGTCGTGCCGTTGGTATCCCAGCGCGTTACGTAGGATCTGTGGTCATTCGCGGCGATGATTCCAGCATGGATGATGTGTACCACCGCTGGGCAGAAATTTATTTGCCCGGGTACGGTTGGATTCCGGTTGATGCCAGTCGTGGTGATAAAAAATTATTACGCGATCAGGCCGGATCATTCGGGTATCTGGCCAATCGTTTTGTGATTACCACACAAAGTGGTGGCGGTTCAGAAACAATGGAGTGGACTTATAATTCCAACGCTTTCTGGAAAACAGAACCCAAAACTTATGTGGTTACCGATCACTACGCCGATTGGAAGCCCGTAAGAAAATAGAGAATTAAAACTAGGGGTTGTCCCATCCTGTTTGATAAGTAATCTTGCTGTCTTCAGGATGGGGCATTTTTTATAAAATAATTCGTAGACCGGCAGAAAGGTCAACACGGTTGAGCCCGATTCTTTCTTCATCTTCATCGAACGAGTAACTATCAATATATTCGTTGCTTTCTATCTCCACAGAACTTATGGTGCCTCTCAGGAAACCTAGCTCTACACCTAAGTATAGGTTTTTAAGTAGCTGAATATCGAGGCCCAGGCTTAGATTGAATCCAATATTCTTACCTGTAGTAGTTACTTTAAATGTGTCTATTTTGGCCACATCTTTATAAGAAGTAAATCCCAGGCCGGCAGACATGACAATCATTACCCTTTCATATGTGTTTTTGTAATAAAATTGGGGCCCGGCATATAAGATTGTAATATCGTCACTCATGGTGCCGTAGAATGTACCTACATCATCTATGCTTAATTCAACATCATCCATGCTGTTTGAGGTCTGGAAACGGCTGGCATGAATTCCAATGCCTGCATTTTCTGAAAAGAATATGCCAATATCGCCTCCAATATGAGTCCCCTTTTTTAGTTCTTCGACATACGATTTGAACATGTCAGGTGTATGTTCACTTACCTCACTTGTTTGCCATGATTTGCCGCCATAAATGTGCGCTGTAAACCTCACCGAATCGTTTTTGTGCGTGTTTGTGTAGTTTGGTCTGTTGTGGTAATAACCCAGTTCAAAATTTTTAATCTTGCTTTTTGGTAGTACACTGTCGCGCACTACTTTATTGACAGCATAGGTAAAGGCAATTTGTTCAAATCCTTCCTGGTTGATGTTGCATTTTATGGAGTCATTATTTTCTGTTACGATGAGGTCCTGCGATATGACAGTTATAGAATAAAAAATGATGGCGAGGGTAATGAGTATAGCTTTCATATGCCTGTTATTTTTATTTCACTTCAAAAATATAAAAATCTTGTTTTGTAACAAGGTTTCAGTGCTGTTTTTAGTGTGTTTTTACGAACTTTTGTGTGTATTGATTGGTGTTGGTTGCCCAGCGAAGAATGTATATCCCATCGGGGAAATCAGGCAAGGTGTAATCTTTTCGAGATACCTGGTCTGTGAATATTAGGTTGCCGGTTAGGTTGTATATAAAAATTGTGCCTAACGGATAAGTCTTGTTGAAATGAACTGTTTGTGTGTGGTGGCTTATGTAGAATGGTGCATTGTGGTTTCTATTTAAGCTGCTTATTCCGTTGGTAATGGTATCGCAGTTTGCAAAATGATAATCTGCCGCAGCACTGAAGACCTGTTCCTCCGGCACATAAAAGGCTGTAGAGTCGCCAAATTCATAGCCACCGCTATAGTACCCATTTGTAAGGAATATGATTCCGAACTGCTTTTCTTTTTCAAAATACATGTCACTGATGAGACCGTATGCTTCGCCGGGATGGCCGATCATGGTAGTTTCCGGCATCACAATATCGCCGTTGGGTGTGTTGGTTGTGATTTGCATGCCAAGGCCCCACTGGTTAAAAAGGTTGTAGTAGTTGTTGCCGTTTGTGCCATTGTTGGTCCATGCTGGTTTGTGCATTAGCGCAATGGTAGCTGGTTGTAAAATCTGTTTATTTTCCCAGATACCTTCGTGGGCGTGCATAGACATGAAACGCATTAGCTCTTCTGTTGTGATGCGCAGCCCGCCTTGTGGGGCAAAGATTAAACCATTGGTGCCAGGTGTATAGGAAGCGCTATCAAATGGTTCAGGTGGTGTGCCCTGGTAATGATCTGCCTGTGGCTCCCCGTTTCTGTAAAGCACTGCCACGCGGTTGATGTCTGTCAGGTCATCGATATTGAAACTGCCACTTATTTCAAGAGGGATTAAAATGGAATCGCGTACAAAACGATCAAAACGCCGGTTGCTGATTTGCTCAATCAGTGTTGCAATGAGACCAAAGTTGATGTTGCTGTAAGAAAAGTAACTCCCCGGTGGGGTGTTGAGCCACATATCGGAGGTATAGTATGAGCCGCCGGGGCTCAGTAATTCTGAAATATTGGGGGGCGGAGATTCATTATAGGAGGCTGATAAAAAGTTGCTGTAACCGCTGCCATCAATCAAGCCCGAAGTATGCGAAAGCAGCATGCCAAATGTAATGCTGTCGTTGGGGTAATTGGGGTTTGCCACGTTAAAGTCCAGGTAATTGTTAATGTTCTCCTCGAGCGAGAAATGTCCATTTTCATATAGCTTCATTAATCCTGTTGCTGTAACCGTTTTGGAGATAGAGGCAATGCGGTAATAGGTTTTATCATCGACGGCAATTTCCCGGTTAATATCTGCCAGTCCGTAGTGAAAACTATCCCTGTTTTCTCCATTACACATCACCACCACAGACATCCCAATTAATTGATTTTCATTGGCAATGCTTTCGAGCGTTTCATGGTAATTTTGTCCGTGTAATTGACTTAAAAGGGATATTGCCAAAGGTAGAATCAGAAAAAATCTCATAGCTGATTTTTTTTCTAAGATATGGTTAAAATCCTTTTTTATAAAATATTTTGGCGTTAGCTGGTCGTATTTTGTCTGCCCAGGCAAAAAAAAAGAAGGACTATTATCATAATCCTTCTTTTGTGGTATGTTTTGAATTCATTTTACCGTAATGTCCATTCATCATTACCCGGTAAAGCATAGCTGCCTTCCGGGTAGTCAATGTCTTTTCTGCGGTATTCATAACGTGCAATCAGGTCCATAACCTCGTCATCCCTGGTGCGTTTCTTTTTGATATGCCTGGCCAATACCGGATCGGCTTGGTGTAATTTTTTATCAGCTTCTTTAAGTTCTTCAATCATTTTATTCCGGATCCGGTTATACTCTTCCCGGTTTACTTTTTGAACAGGTTCCACAGGAGGCGATTCTACTTCAAGTGGGTTAATTGGATGCCCGTTTTTCCAAAACCGGAAGTCGAGGTGTGGGCCGGTTGCTAAACCAGTAGCCCCTACATAACCAATTACTTCACCTTGTTTTACATGTGAACCTACATGAATTTTTTTACTGTACCGTGACAGGTGTAGGTAAGCTGTTGTGTATACACTGTTATGTCTGATTTTTACTACCCGGCCACCCTGGCGCGTATATTTTTTCTTGATTACCACCCCATCGCCTACAGTATGCACGGGTGTGCCAGTTGGGGCTGCATAATCAATGCCTGTATGTGGTCTGTGAATTTTTAAAACCGGATGTAACCTGTTGTAGCTGAAACCTGAAGAGATACGACTGTACCGGAGTGGTGCTTTTAAAAATGTACGGCGTAACGATTGGCCTGTTGAATCAAAATAGCTTTCTACACTATCTTGTTTGAATGAAATGGCATAAAAGTCTTTATTCCGGTGGTTGAACAATGCTGAGTGAATTTTACCAATGCCCACACGCACGGTGTCAACATATTCTTCCTCATAAATCACAGAAAAATGGTCGCCTTTTTTTAGTCCGAAAAAATCAATGCTCCAGGCATATATTTCAGAAAGTTCTATCGACATCATAGGGTCGATGTCGTATTCCAGCATGGCATTCCAAAGGTTAGATTCTATAAATCCACTGGCTATGCGGCGAACCTTAGTTATCTCCTTTTTTCCCTTGGATATTTGCACAGAATCATTGAGCTCAATTTTGATGTAATCTATTGGCGTATGCTCGTATACGAAGTATTGTGCCGTGGTATCATCATTGCAAAAAATACTGTAATTGTTTCCGCGCCTTATTCTTCGCACATCAAAAACCGCTTTTTCCTTCGCTATGACCTCAATGGTTTGTGGAGAAATTTTGTATTCTGACAAAATTTCTGACAAGTTTTCATTCCTTCTGATTTTGTCTTTTACCACCAGAAACGAGTCTACTGATATGCCGTATTTTATAACCGGTTCAGGCTCCACCGGTTCTGGTAGTACCTTGCTCTCCTGTTGGTTTGGCTGGGCCTGAAAAGGAATGCTTGATATCAGTAATGTAATCAGGCCGCCACCGAGTAAAATAAATATGATGTGTTTGAGTAAATTTTTTCTCATATAATGTTTTTTTGGACTTCTATAAACTGTTTATTATCCGCGTATGTTCTCAAATCCTTTGCCATAAGTTCCCATTACAGAAGCAACGGAAATAAAGGCATCCGGATCAATAGATTTAATTATTCGCAGTACGTGAGGCATTTCGTGCTTTCGCGTTACAACCAGCACAATTTTACCGGGTTCGCGGCTATACCATCCTTGCGCATCGAGGAGTGTCATCCCCCGGTTGATGTGTTCATTGAGTTCTTTTGATATTTCTTCGTAGTACTTTGAGAAAATGAAAATTTGCGTACTCTGCCGGTTACCTGCCATTATCATATCGATAGCCCAGGCCACTATAGCCATGGTTACAAATCCGTATACCAGGCGTTCAACAGAATCGAATACAAAGTAACTGGAAGAAATAATGATTATGTCGAAATATAAAATTATTCTGCCGGGACTAATGTTCCGGTATTTGTTGATAATCATGGCGAAGATGTCAGTACCACCGGTGCTTCCTCCCTGATTAAAAACAATTCCGATGCCGGCACCGGCTAATAGTCCACCAAGCACAGCCGAGAGGAAAATGTCATCCACCAATGGCTCATGTATCAGCCCCTGGAGGAGCGACAGGAATCCACCCAGCACCAGTACACTGAAAATGGTTTTTACACCAAAGCTGGCTCCCAGTATTCTGATGGCGATGAATACCAACAATATATTGATGATTAAATAAACTACACCAACAGGGATGTCGGTCATGTAATAAATTAAGGTGGAAATACCGCTTAATCCGCCACCAATAATTTTGGACGGAATGAGAAACGCAGTCCATGCAAATGCATTAATAAAAAGGCCAAAGGTCATGATGACCCATCTGCGCATTTCTTTTAATACATCTTCTTTTGTGGTTCGTAATGGAAACGCCCTGAACATTTTACTGTCTGTTTTATATTGCAAAAGTCATAAAACCCTGCTAATTAACAAGCATTTTATGACTTTGTTTTTCAAATGAAATGTTAAACTACGATATTAATGATTCTTTTTGGCACAATGATAACCTTTCTGGGTGTTTTACCCTCAAGGTATTTTTGCGATTTGTCGTAATCGAGCACGGTTTTTTCAATTTCATCTTTGCTGGCATCAGCAGGTAAACTCAGTTTAAAACGCGTTTTACCATTAAATGAAACGGGGTATTCAATTTCGTCTTCTTTCAGGTATTGCTCATCGTATGCCGGAAATTCAGCATCAACAATGGTGGAGCTATGTCCGCTTATTTGCCATAGTTCCTCTGCCATGTGCGGTGCAAAAGGGCTGAGCATTGTGGTTAAAGGCTCAAGTATGGCACGTTTGTGACACTTAAGGTCTGTTAGGTCGTTTACGCAAATCATAAAAGCGCTGATGGCGGTATTGTATGAAAACCGTTCGATATCATTTTCAACTTTATGGATGGTTTTGTGCAAAATTTTCAGCTCTTTTTCATTGGGCGATTCGTCATTCAATACAAGGTTATCGCCCTCGAAAAACAGACGCCAGAATTTTTTCAGGAACCGGTGCACACCGTCAATACCCTTGGTGTCCCAAGGCTTACTCTGTTCAACGGGTCCAAGAAACATCTCGTAAAGGCGCAACGTGTCTGCTCCGTAATGATCAATAATGTCGTCCGGGTTGACAACATTAAACATCGATTTCGACATTTTTTCTACTGCATAGCCACAAACATATTTTCCGTCTTCGAGCATAAACTCAGCATCCTTGAACTCAGGGCGCCATTTGCGGAATGCTTCCACGTCTAAAATATCGTTATCCACAATATTTACGTCAACGTGTATTGGTGTTGTGTCGTATTGTTTGCGCAGGTTGTATGATACAAATTTATTTTCGCCTTTTATGCGATATACAAAGTTTGAGCGTCCCTGGATCATACCCTGGTTAATGAGTTTCTTGTACGGTTCATCTTTTTTCACGACACCAATATCGAACAAAAATTTGTTCCAGAAACGTGAATAAATCAGGTGACCGGTGGCATGCTCTGTACCTCCGATATATAGGTCTACATCTTCCCAGTAATTGTTGGCTTCTTTAGATACCAGGGCTTCATCATTGTGCGGGTCCATATAGCGGATGTAATAAGCCGATGAACCGGCAAAGCCTGGCATGGTGTTGAGTTCGAGCGGGTATCCATCCTCCGTGGTCCAGTTTTCAGCTCTGCCCAATGGTGGCTGACCATCCTCTGTGGGCAGGTATTTATCTACTTCTGGAAGTTCGAGCGGTAGCTTATCCTCGTCAAGCACATAGGGCATGCTGTTTTTGTAATAAACTGGGAATGGCTCGCCCCAGTAGCGTTGGCGACTGAATATGGCGTCGCGCAATTTGTAGTTTGTTTGTTTTTTGCCAAGTCCTTTTTGTGCTATATAATCGGTAATTTTTGCAATAGCCCTGGGCACATCAAGTCCGTTGATAATGTCAGAGTTGATTAATTTTCCTTCTTTTGCATCATAAGAATCACTCCAGTCTGCCGGGTCAGACTCGCTGTCTTTGTGGCCAACAACTACCTGTGTGATAGGCAGGCTGAAGTATTTGGCAAAGGCAAAGTCGCGGCTGTCGTGTGCCGGAACAGCCATAATAGCTCCTGTACCATAACCCATCAATACGTAATCGGCAATCCAGATTGGGATTTTTTCGTTGGTTAGCGGGTTAATTCCATAGGCACCAGTAAATACGCCGGTAATGCTTTTGGCATCTGCAATTCGTTCGCGTTCATTGCGGTTAAGTGCCCACTGTGTGTAATCTTCTACTTCTTGTTGCTTATCTGCTGTGGTTATTTCGCGCACCACCTCATGTTCCGGGGCCAGTACCATAAAAGTTGCTCCATAAAGCGTGTCGGGCCGGGTAGTGAACACTTCGAGTGTGTGATTGTGTTGGTCGATTTTAAAATTTACTGCTGCACCTGTGCTTTTTCCTATCCAGTTGCGCTGTATTTCTTTCAGTGAATCGCTCCAGTCTACTTTTTCGAGTCCCTGCAGCAGGCGCTCAGCATAGGCAGATACACGTAAAGACCATTGCCGCATGGTTTTTTGTATTACAGGGTGTCCGCCACGTACCGAAACTCCGTCTTTTACTTCATCATTGGCCAATACTGTTCCAAGTTCCGGGCACCAGTTAACCACGGTGTCTGCCAGATAGGCTATTCTGTAGCTCAGCAATATTTCCTGTTGCTCTTTTTCAGACATTGCTTTCCACTGTTCGGCAGTAAAGACCTCGATGGGTGATGCTGCCGCATCCACTTTCTGGTTGCCCGATTCGTTAAACGCTTCAATTAGCGTGTCAATAGGCTCAGCCTTTTGTGTTTGGTTGTTGAACCAATGTTTAAACATTTGAATAAATGCCCATTGTGTCCATTTGTAATAATCGGGATCACAAGTGCGCACTTCCCGGTTCCAATCAAATGAGAATCCTATCTTGTCAAGCTGTTCGCGGTACCGTTTAATGTTGTTCTCTGTTGTTATGGCCGGGTGCTGCCCGGTTTGGATGGCATACTGCTCGGCCGGCAATCCGTAGGCATCGTAACCCATGGGGTGTAGCACATTGAATCCTTTTTGTCGCTTATAGCGTGCATAAATATCAGATGCAATGTATCCTAATGGATGCCCCACGTGTAAGCCTGCCCCGGATGGATAGGGAAACATATCAAGCACATAGTATTTGGGTTTGCTATGATCAACTTCAACCCTGTAAGTGTTGTGGTTTCGCCAGTAATCCTGCCATTTAGGCTCTATCTTATTAAACGAGTATTCCATTTGATTGAATTAGATTTGAACGCGGCAAAATTATAAATAATCGTGTGATATACAAAGAACATGTTTTGTGAAATGTTTTATTATAAAATATTGATCATCAGAAATATATTTCTAAAATCTAATGAAATGGGCTTATTTTGTTCACTATTGCTTATTCATTATCTGACTATTTACTGTTGTTGCTTTTTTGCATAATTTTTTGTAACTATCGCAAAATAGCATTTAATAAGTTACTCTTCGTTAAATATAGTCTTATGGGAAAACAACTTAGAACTAATGATGAGTATACCATTTTCAGGTTTCTTACAGATGAAGACCGTGTATATGCTGTGCATAAGGAGGAAGTGGTGAAAATGAAACATGTAAAAGATGCTTACGCCAATGGTGCGGTGCCTGATCAGAAGACTGTAAGTGCATATCCCGTGGGGCACCTGAGGGTAATTAATAACGTAGTGGCCGATTATGATTTGGACAGTGATGAGCCGGAAGAGGTGCAGATCAATATGTTGGATACCTACGTTGTAGAAATTTGAGCGTAGTGTTGATCTTTTGACCCTGTAAACATAAATAAGTTTGCGGGTATGATTATTTTTGTGCTCAATCATAAATTATAATTTTGAGATCAGGTAAACATGAAAAAAATTATTTTAACCATTTTAATCAGCTTAACAATTTTTTCTGTGTGTTCTGCTGCAAAAGATAAATCCATCGATACTTTAATTATTGGTTATTATCCATCTGCCCCGTTTGTGATTGAGGACGGTGAAAGTCTTGACGGTATCAGTATTTGGCTTTGGGAGGCAGTCCAGCGTGAAACCAAATATCCTTTTAAATTGAGGAAAATGACCCTCGACGAAGTTGTGAAGGGCCTGGCAGAGGACGAAATTGACATGACCATAAATCCGCTTACAATTAATAGTATTCGTAGTGAGGTGATGGATTTTTCGGTTCCGTATTATATTTCCAATTCATCCGTAATGATTGATTCTGTGAGTTCTTTTGAAAAGGGCTTGCAGTTTTTAAGTTCTTTTTTTTCCCTGAACTTTTTAAGGGCAATTGGAGCACTGTTTTTGGTGGTTTTTATTTTTGGAACATTGGCATGGGTATTTGAGCACCGCAAAAATCCGGAAGAGTTTAAGCCCGGGCTTAGAGGTTTGTGGAGTGGCATATGGTGGTCGGCCGTTACGATGACTACGGTAGGTTATGGCGACAAATCGCCCCGAAGTACCGGAGGAAGAGTGATTGCACTTATTTGGATGTTTTCTGCCATCATTATTATTTCCGGTTTTACTGCCTCCATTGCGTCTTCACTAACGGTAAATCAACTTAGCTGGAACCAAAATAAAATTAAAGATTTTAAAGAGAAGAGAATTGCAGTAATTGATAACTCTGCTACCCAGGTGTTCTTAGAACAACGCTTTTTTAAAGAGTTATACCCTTATCAAAGCCTTAAAGCTTGCGTAGAAGCACTTGAAAAAGGCGATGTGGACGCTGTATCTCATGATGTTCCGCAATTAACTTATATTTCAGGGTTGGATTCCCTCGATAGGTTCGAAGTTTTACCTATCAGGTACAATCCTCAACTCTACGCTTTTGGTTTTACAGAAAAAATGTCTGAACACAAAAAAGAAGTAATAGGTAATGAACTGCTTAAAATTATAGAAAGTACTGATTGGAGGGTATTGCTTAGTGAGTATAACCTTGAACAGGAATAAATCAACGTTTTGTTTGACCGTTGTTTATTTGAGTCCCGGTCTGTTTGTCTCGGGGTTTGATTTTTATTAAGATTTTATTTATTTTATAAGTATCTGTTTTGTAGGTTTTTTAAGTGTTTATTTGTTTTTCGTAAATAGTTCTTTGTGATACTATTTAACAAAATATCATGTTTTTTTGACTCCTTTTTTTTATATTGCGAACAACAAAGCCAATAATTTATGGCTTAAGCAATGAGATTGTTATCACTTCTGGATGGCTAGAGAAAAAGATACATATTTAACTGCGCAAAGAATTAATGGCAAGAATGCTGTTGGCCGGGATGTAAATGCTCTTGTTGGCCATGATTCTTTTTTGTCTGCTGAAGCCTTATCCACCATCGAATCAATGATCAATATGCTACAGGCTATTGACAATAGCGCTGCATACGTTATTGTTCATTCTAACAGCACAGACGGTTTTGTAATCGAAAAAGCTTTTTTGCCAGATGACAAGAAACTAAAAAATGGTTATGACCAGCATCAACTGCAAGGTGTAAGCTGTTTTGGGCATAAGGTGGCAAGTTTTTTTAGCCCGGAATTGAGAAAAGCTGAAGGGTTAAGAGGTTTGGGGTGTGAAACTTTTCAAGCGTTTGTGAAATGGTTTGAAAATGAGCAGTCAAATACTTTGTTATACAGCGCAAAGGTAGCCGAAAAAGATGGTTTTTGGTTAGGTATAATTAGCCTGTCAGGTCAAACTTCTGAAGAGCAGTTAAGCTTATCAGAAAGTGCATTGGAGAGTTTTAGAGGATTGATATATAGTCATTTGAACAACTACAATGCGAATAAGCACATTGGCGGAAATAAAGAGCTTTATGATAAGGTGCTGAATAATACGACTGAAGGTATAATTGTAATACAAGATGAACGAATTGTATGGGGGAACATCGCAACACAAGAAATATTAGGTTATCCGGGAAATGAATATTCCGATTCACTCTACACCATGATTGTTCCTGAAGATGTTCCAATAGTCAAAAAACGTTACAAAGAAATCATAAACGGGAAAGCTATTGAAAGTTTTGATATACGAATTGTCAACGAGAAGCAGGAGTATCTATGGCTTTTAGTAAACGGAACCATCATAAATTATTATGGGCAGCCCGCTGTATTGGCGTTCTTGCAGGACATTACCATGCGCAAAAAAGCAGAAGAAGCGCTAAAATTATCGGAATCACGCTATCGCCTGCTGGTAAATAAATCTACCGATATATTTGTAGAAATTGACCGGCATGGTAATCAAATATTTATTAGTCCGGCGGCGGAGAAGCTTACTGGTTTTACCCTGGAAGAACTACAACGGCCTTTCAGTGAGGTTATTCATCCCGATGATATTGATGAGGTTTCAAAGCATTGGAAGATTGCTCTCGAAAACCCGGACCAAACACATCGGATAGAATACCGGCATATACATAAAACCAAGGGTTATATTTGGGTTGAGGCCCACGGCCAAAGCTTTTTACATGATCCTGAAATAGGACGTGTTTTTACTTTTGTACGCGATATTTCAGATAGAAAAGAGTTGGAACTCCAGGTACAGGAGCAACAGGAGAAGTATAAGATGATTTCCTCCAATATAAGTGATGTGATTTGGATTTATAATCTTGCAGAGATGAGGTTTACTTATATTACCCCATCTGTGGAGCGCTTGAGGGGCTATAGAGTGGAAGAGGCCATGGCACAAAGCCTCTTTGAATCGCTTACACCGGAGTCGATAGATCTTGTGAAGAATCGTATTGAAGAGGGTTTGAAAATACTTGCAGCACAACCCAATGCATTGATTGAGTCAACCGAAGAACTTCAGCAACCCTGTAAAGACGGCAGCCTGGTGTGGATTGAAGTATCTACCTCAGTGAGGATGAATAAAAAAGGTGAGCACGAGATACTGGGTGTGTCAAGAAATATTCAGGATAGAAAAATGGCAGCAAAGGCCCTGTTTGAGAGTAAAGAACGCTATCGTAAGTTGATACAAAATATGGAAGAGGGCGTGCTGTTGATTAATAAAAAAGGAGAAATTGTGTCATCAAATGATGCAGCTGAGCGTATCCTGAATATTAAGCCTTTGACAGGAAGGGACATAGCACATTTTCGAGATATGGTTGTTTATGAAAATGGAGCACCCTATTCTCTGGATAAGCACCCGCTGAAAAGTGTTCTGGAAACCGAAGACGCTGGAAATAATTCCATACTGGGTGTGAGGCTTCACGAGGGGGTTACCTGGCTAAAAATTCATTCCGACACGCTTGATTTGGGCGACAGTAATGACTTGCATATGCTGGTTACATTTACTGACATCAGTAATTTGAAATATAAAAATCAGAAGTTACAGGAGTCTAATGCTACCAAGGATAAATTTATCTCCATTATGGCTCATGATCTTAAATCGTCTTTTAATGTAATAATGGGTTATACGGAGTTGCTTAAAGAAGCCAGTGTTGAGCATGGTATAGCTTCTGTTGAAGAAATGGCCAGTCTTACCCATAATTCAGCAATTCATACACTTGGCTTGTTAAATAATTTGCTCGATTGGTCCAGGGCCCAAACAGGTCACATCAAATTTAATCCTGAACTCATTGATCTCGACCGCCTGCTCGATAGTGTGCTGATTATGCAGAACGATATTGCTCAGAAAAAGTCTGTCTCTCTTTTTAAAGATACCAATACCTGTAAAGCTGTTTATGCGGATAAAAACATGATGAGTACTATTCTGCGGAATATCATCTCCAATGCAATTAAATTTACAAACACAGGAGGCACTGTCAATATCGTTTGCAAAAAGTATGGCCATGTTTTACAATTCAGCGTGCAGGATGATGGTGTGGGGATGGACAAAGAAAAGGTTCAATATCTTTTCGCATCTGAAGAGGTTTCGTCTACGCCCGGTACCGACGGTGAGATGGGGACAGGTCTGGGGCTCAATGTAAGTAAGGAGTTTGTTGGCTACCATCAGGGCCGAATATACGCAGAAAGTGAACCAGGCAAGGGAACAACTATTTATGTAGAAATTCCCATGCCAGAAATAGCTTGAATATCTTGGAATTGATGGTTATTCCTTTTTAGATTCCTTTGGACATGTACGTATGCCAAACAAAGGGTAAAGTCCACAGAAGCCGGTAATGCTGGTTATCAGGAAGATACCTGCGACTACTAACAGCACGATTCCAAGTGTTCCGGTTACGACTTCCATGAAATATAAAGCCACTAAAATTGCAGCGATTATCACTCTGATAATCCGGTCTGCTGAACCCATATTTTTTTTCATACTTTTACGATTTAATGTTCTAAACTGATAACAATAAACCAGGTTGTTTAGTTTATCTTTTTTTTAATGATTAATATAAAGCATTTTTTAATGGTGATTAGAATCAATAAGATACGGTATGGGTTAATGGTTTTGATAGCTGGCTTGCTTCTTACAGCTTGTGGATACACCGGTTCAGGGAATCTTGAGCTACCAGCTGCAGTTGAAGGTCTGTCTGTTGTTTCACATACAGGTTACACTTTTCAGTATAATGAATCAACCGAACAGGCCGATTGGGTTGCTTATGAACTAACCGGTGATGAATTGAATGGAGATGCCAAACGCACCAATAATTTCAAGGCCGATCCACTGGTTTCATCCGGTACAGCAACAGACGAGGATTATTATAAATCGGGTTATGACCGCGGACATTTGGCCCCTGCAGCAGACATGACCTGGAGTGAGCAGGCCATGACAGAAAGCTTTTACTACAGCAATATGTCACCTCAGCATCCTTCATTCAACAGGGGGATATGGAGAAAACTTGAATCTTTTGTCAGAGTTAGGGCGCAGAAATTTGAAAGAATACTAATTGTGACAGGACCTTTGTTTTTAATAGACTCGGAGATTATCGGTCCGAATGAGGTTATGGTGCCTTCACATTATTTTAAGGCCCTGCTGGTTTATAATGATACCATCAAAGAGGGCATCGCTTTTGTTTTGCCCAACCTTAAAGGAAAAAAGCATTTGATGGATTACACTGTTACCATCGACAGTGTCGAAAAAGTGTCAGGTTTTGATTTCTATTCAGCATTGCCCAATCGTTTTGAGCGACGAATAGAATCGACCATAAATATTGAGTTTTGGCAAGCCATGGAAAATTAGTTGTTGAGCTTTTCCATGAATCGCTGATTGTTAATTACAAACCTTTTATGGATGGCTGATCCGGCCAGCTCCTCGTTTTCGAATACTTTAATTTCAAAGGTTACCTTGCGCTCGTCCACCTCGGTGACTTTAGAAATGGCTTTAACTTCTTTCCCGGGAAGGGTTGCTTTCAGGTGTTGCATATTCATTTCCATGCCCACAGATGAATATCCTTCGGGCAAAAATTCTTCGATGCTTCTATAAGCTGCATTTTCCATCAATGCTATCATGGCTGGCGTGGCATACACTTCTGCCAGACCACTACCATAAGCTTTGGCGGTATGCTCTGGTGCTACTGTTTGTTTAATCTCGTAAATAAGGCTTTCGGGTATATTAAGTTCCATAGCTATTTCATTTTAAAATTCATTTATGAGTTGCCAATTCTATTCCAAAATATACGAAAATAATGTTATTTGGATCGAACCTCGCTAATAAATGACAGAACATCGATGCGGGTTGATTAAAAATTGTCTGGAGTTAGATCCCGCATTTCATAAAACCTGATATGTAAAAATTTATCGTCACTGAAAAAATACTAACTTTGTCAGCTGATTTTTTACGAAAACTGAAAACACGTGCAATATGAAGATCTCGTATAAATGGTTAAAAGATTATCTTGATTTTGATTTATCGCCCGAAGAAGTATCCCGTATACTAACCGATACCGGTCTGGAAGTAGAGGGCCTTGAAGAAGTGGAGTCTATAAAAGGAGGGCTGAAAGGTGTGGTTATAGGAAAAGTGTTGACATGCAAACCGCACGAGAATTCTGACCACCTTAGTGTAACCACCGTAGACTTGGGCGATGGCCAGACAAAACAGATTGTTTGCGGAGCTCCGAACGTGGCCGAAGGTCAAACTGTTCCCGTAGCTACTGTAGGTTCAACCCTTTACAATGGTGATGAGGCGTTTAAAATTAAAAAATCGAAAATCCGTGGCGAAGAATCTTACGGTATGATATGTGCCGAAGATGAAATCGGTGTGGGTGATTCGCATGATGGTATCATGGTATTGCCCGATGACGCTAAAGTTGGCACCCCTGCAAGCGAATATTTTAATGTAGAAAGCGATTATGTGTTTGAAATAGGTCTGACACCCAACCGCATTGATGGTGCTTCACATATTGGTACAGCACGTGACCTGGCTGCGTTTTTAAACCTTACAAAGCCCACAAAATACACAAAACCCGCTGTAGAAAGCTTTAAATCTGATCGTACAGATAATCCAATAAAACTTACTATTGAAGATACAGACGGTTGCTACCGCTATTCTGCCACAACCGTGGAAGGTATTACCGTAAAAGAATCACCGGACTGGCTCAAAAACAGACTCAAAGCCATTGGACTGAGCCCTATAAACAATGTGGTAGATATTACCAATTTTGTATTGCACGAAACAGGTCAGCCCCTGCATGCTTTTGATGCCGACAAGATCAAGGGCAATCATGTGATTGTGAAAACATTGCCCGAAGCAACCAAATTTAAAACATTGGACGAGGAAGAGCGTACGCTTACCAGTCGCGACCTGATGATATGCAATGCCGAAGAGGGTATGACCCTGGCAGGTATTTTTGGTGGTATAGATTCGGGAGTTACAGAAAAAACCACACGTGTTTTTCTCGAAAGTGCCTGGTTTAATCCGGTGCGTGTGCGCAAATCGGCCCGTTATCATGGCTTAAATACCGATTCCTCTTTCCGTTTCGAGCGTGGAACAGACCCCGATGGCACCATATATGCCCTCAAGCGGACTGCATTGCTCATCAAGGAGCTGGCAGGCGGAGAAATCACTTCCGATATCATAGATGAATACCCAAAACCGGCCGCACCTTTTGAAGTGAAGTTTAGTCTGAAAAAGTTTCAGATTATGGCGGGTAAAAATATTGACCGGCAACTGATTATTAAGATTTTGAAATCGTTGGAAATTGAGATAGAAAGTGATCATGGCGATACCCTGAATCTTAAAGTGCCGCCATATCGAGTGGATGTGCAACGAGAGGCCGATGTAACCGAAGAAATTCTCCGGATTTATGGGTACAACAATATCGAAGTTGGCGACCGTGTGCATGCTTCACTCAGCTACCAACCCAAACCGGACGAGGAAGCATTACGTAACCGCATCTCAGATATGCTCACAGCTTCGGGGTTCAACGAAGCTATGAGCAACAGCATCACCAAAGCCGAGTATTTCGAGGAGTTTGACACGTTTAAGGCTGAGGAATCGGTTATGCTGCTGAATCCATTGAGCAACGACCTGAACGCCATGCGTCAGTCGCTGCTGTTTTCTGCCATGGAAGCTGTGGAATACAATGCCAACAGGCAAAATGCCGATCTCAAGCTTTATGAGTTTGGTAAAATTTATTCAAAAAAAGAATCAGATAGCGACAACCCCCTAAAATCTTACGCCGAGCGCGCCCAGTTGGCATTGGTGCTTACCGGAAACAAAACAGCCGATACCTGGAATACACCGCAGGAACCGACCAGCTTTTACGAGCTAAAGGCACATGCAGAAAATGTAATGAAACGTATGGGTGTGGATGTGGAGCAGATAGAACAGGAGTTTCTCAGCAACGATATTTGTCGCGAGGGATTGGTGTATAAATACAACAATAAGGAGATTGCCCGCCTGATGATTGTTTCCAAACAGGTGAAAAACTATTTCGGCCTGAAAAACGATGTGTTTTTTGCCCAGCTCGAATGGGAATACCTGGTGAAGCTTTTTGGCAAGGTGAAAACCCAATTCACAGAGGTGTCTAAATTCCCTGCCGTGCGCAGAGACATGGCATTGCTGCTCGATAAATCTGTGACATTCGATCAATTGAAACAATCAGCATTGAAAGCCGAGAAAAAACTCATTAAGCAAGTTGGCTTGTTCGATGTATATGAAGGCGAAAATATTGAAGAAGGCAAAAAATCGTACGCACTCTCTTTTATAATTCAGGATGAAACCAAAACCCTGAAAGACAAGCAAATCGACAAGTTGATGAATAAACTCAAAGGTACTTTTGAACATAAATTTGGTGCACAGTTGAGGTAAAATCCGATAATTCATAAAATAAGACCCAAATAAAGATTTAGATAATTAAGGCCTTGTGTCATGCAGGGCTTTTTTTATGAGTGAATGACCACTGCTAGGATAACAATTTTCCGCAATATTATTTGCGATTCTGATTAACAATGCCTACCTTTAATCGGAAAACATAAATATTACTGCTATGAGAAAGTTTTTGGTCTTATTTATCGCGTTGAGCATTTTTGCTATCGGTAATTTGTTTGGTCAAACTAACTTTTTTGACCAAAGTACTCATTTTTACTATAATAATTTTGCACCGGAAATTTGGCCTGTTAAGGTCGATTCATTGATTTCAGAAAACGGAAACCAAACACTTTATTTCAATGAAGGAATGATTTCGGTTCATGGCTATGAGTGTCTTGATACTGCAGGACCAAGCATTGTGGGTCCCAAAGTGACACGCCTGTTTAATGGGAATTATCTCTTTTATAACCGTTATGGAGATTCAATCCCAATTTACATGGATGCATCAGTTGGCGATAACTGGGTGTGTTACCAGGATAGCAACATAAGTGTGAGTGTAGTTGTAGAGTCAATCCAGAATCAGACTTTTGATGGCGTTGAAGATGAGGTTCATTCCTTTCGATTCAATGTCGATAGCCAAAAAAGTGATTATCGTTCAGTTGACAACCACTATATTAAAATTGGTTCTAATGTGGGCGTAATAAGAAATTTGTCATGGGTCGCATTTCCTTATATACATTATCGCTTAAATATTAATGATAGAGTGCCTTCAAGCGAATTTCCAAATGGTATTTACCCCGATTTCGATGATTTAATTAATGTAAGCAAAGCGGATTTGTTTAATTTTAAAATTGGCGATAAATATCACATCGAATATAAAGAATGGCATGGAACCCCCTTTGTTTATGATAAAGTACTGACAAAATTAGAGGTTGTAGACCGGATCGATGAGGCAAATCAAATTACCCTGATCTATAAAAGAGAGCGGCAGGTTGGAACTGATTCTATTTATATTGACTCTGTAGATAATCCCCATTTTTTCTATATCTATGAAGATATCGTTCATGATACTCTTGAAAGTATATATTCTAAAGCTCCTGATGCCCTTTATGGAAACCCTATGACTTTTAATAACGAATCAGCGAATGTAATGGTGAAAAAATATAATAAGCCTGCATTTATTCCCAACTATCTCATAGTCTATCCCATTTCAGATTCTTGTGCGAGGTTTGATGAACTATTCTATCCAACCGAGAATTATTATGTGCTGGGTTTAGGCGGCCCTTATTACAGTTACCATGATAATATTAGTGGAATAGTAACCAGGCAGCGAAGAATTCGGTATTATGATATTGAGGGTGAAATTTCATATGGAAGTCCTATTGAGTTTGTCGGAGTAGAAAGCCTATCTGCGCGTAATAATTTTAATATTTACCCTAATCCTGTGTCAAATAAGCTTTTTGTTGATTTTGCATACAGCGTTGGGCCTGTTAATTATGCCATATTTGATATTTGTGGTCGCAAGGTACTTGAACGAAAGTTAGTTACGGATAATAGTAAATTTTTCATCGATGTAAGTGCATTTACCAAGGGTATGTATATAATAAAAATGACCTTTGACGGAAATCAGAATATGGCAAAACGATTTATTAAAAAATAGCCGGGCCACTCATATCGTATTAGCTTTTTTAGGGGTTAGGGAAGCAAAATGATTCTTTATCAGAACTTTGCCCACCCTACTCCCTTTAATTCCCTAAAGGGACCCACCCGCGTCTCGTGATAAAGCTTATTTTTTGCTAGTGCTGTTTAACTTTAAGCCATTGGGAATTGGGTGATAGGGTTCTCTTTTTGTTTAAAATTGAACATTCTAAAAATGTAACTGTTTCTTTTTTGTACATTACATTTCATATGCATGAAAATTAAAGCACAAATATGGGGTACAAGTTGCATTTTATCGTCCAACGTGTCTCATCTCCAGTCCTGCCACCCATTAAATTACAGATCAGAAACAATAACGATACTATTTTAGCTATTGATGTAAATTTCATTAAATTAGCAGAAATATAAATATTTACATAAAAACATGTTTGAAACCACAGCCTCTACAGAATAAATTTAACTGCCTATGATACAGAAAGTTTTAGTCGCCAATCGTGGTGAAATTGCCGTCCGGGTAATGCGTACATGCCGCGAAATGGGCATTCCCACCGTGGCTGTCTATTCCGATGCCGACCGCAAATCTATGCATGTGCGATATGCTGATGAAGCCGTGCATATTGGCCCTGCGCCTTCAAGGGAAAGTTATCTAAATATGGACCGCATCATTGATGTGGCCAAAAATACCGGGGTCGATGCCATTCACCCCGGTTATGGATTTTTGTCTGAAAATGCCCAATTCTCTGAGCGATGCAAAAAGGAAGGGATCATTTTTATAGGGCCCGGAACGCATGCCATTAACACTATGGGTGATAAGATTTCAGCCCGTAAAACTATGGAAAAAGCTGGTGTGCCCATTGTCCCCGGTACGCTGGATCCCATTGACGATGAGCAAATAGCCATAGAGAAAATTAAAGAAATTGGTCTGCCGGTAATGATAAAAGCCTCTGCCGGTGGCGGCGGAAAAGGTATGAGATTGGTGCATGAGGAGAAAGATATTTTACCGGCCATCAAAAGTGCCCGCTCTGAGGCTACTGAAGCCTTTGGCGATGGCAGTGTGTATATCGAAAAATATATTCTATCGCCCCACCATATTGAATTTCAGATATTGGCCGATAATCATGGTAATGCACTGCATTTGTTTGAGCGTGAGTGTTCTGTGCAGCGAAGGCACCAGAAGGTTGTAGAAGAAACCCCGTCACCATTGCTAACGCAGGAAGTGCGCGAAGAGATGGGGGAGCACGCTGTGAATGCTGCAAAGGCGGTCAGTTATAGTGGAGCCGGTACGGTGGAGTTTGTGATGGACGATGACCTGAATTACTATTTCCTCGAAATGAATACCCGCCTGCAGGTTGAGCATCCTATCACAGAGCGTGTGGTGGGCGTAGATCTGGTAAAAGAGCAAATCAATATTGCCAATAATGAACAGCTACTGTTTACCCAGAAAGATCTGATTCAACATGGTCATGCCATTGAGTGCCGTATTTATGCCGAAGATCCCGACAATAACTTCATGCCCAGTCCGGGCGTTATTAAACACATTACAGAGCCCCTGGGATTGGGTGTGCGCACCGATGGATACGTCTATGAAGGGTTTGAAATACCCATGCACTACGATCCCATGATTTCAAAACTCATTGTGTGGGGCGCCAATCGCGACGATGCCATTAATCGCATGCAGCGGGCTTTATACGAATATAAAATTACCGGCGTAAAAACTTCTATACGCTTCCTGGAGCGGGTAATGCAACACGAGGTTTTTCAGTCGGGTAAATACAATACAACCTTCATTGAAAAATATGGTGAAGATTTGTTTAAAAGTGAGGAATGTAGTGGCGATTGTGAAGATATGGCCGTGATTGCAGCTTTTCTCGATTACCAGGATAAACTGCAAAAAGCCAAACCACCCAAGCATGGCGGACAAATGACCAACAACTGGAAGGCTTATGGACGCCGTAGAATAAAAATCAGAATTTAAAAATTGATTGTATGGCGCTTGAAATAAAAATAGATGACAGAACAACCACGGTGGAACAACTCAGTGCCGATGGTTCGAAATATGTGATTCGTGTGGATGACGAAACCTACGAAGTCGACGCACTCATGGTGGAACAGGGTGTGTACTCTCTTATTCACAATAATACTTCTTACAACATTGAAGTAATCGAAGGGGAACACAACAAAAACTTTCAGGTCAATACGCTTTATGACAGTTTTACTGTTGATATTATCGATGCTGAGCGCAAGTACTTGATGAGTCGCAAAGCAGATGATGATGATGATGAGGCCCACATTAAAGCACCCATGCCCGGTAAAGTGGTGCGCGTACCCGTGAAGGTCGGCGATGAAATTAAAGCCGGCGATACCGTGGTAGTAGTGTCGGCCATGAAAATGGAAAGCGAATATAAAGTGAAAAAAGACCGCGTGGTAAAGGAAGTACACGTGAAAGCAGAAGATATCGTCAAAGGCGGACAAACCATGGTGGTTGTTGAATAAATCTAAAACAGCAAACCTTAAACCTGAAACTTGAAACATTAAAACCTGAATCTAAAAAATATGAGCATACAGGAAAAATTTAATAAACTTGAAGAGCACACCCGCGAAGCCATGAAAGGCGGGGGTGAAGAACGAATAGAAAAGCAACATAAAGCTGGTCGTCTTACAGCAAGGGAGCGCATTGAGCTGCTGCTCGATCAGAATACCTTTGTAGAGGTGGACCGTTTTATGACCCACCGAAACCAAAATTTTAAAATGCCAAAGTTTTTTGGCGATGGTGTGGTTACAGGGTATGGTAAAATCGATGGACGCCTGATTTATGTATTTGCCCAGGATTTTACCGTGTATGGCGGAACCCTGAGCCGGGCCAATGCCGACAAAGTGGTAAAGATTATGCAGATGGCCCTGAAAATGGGTGCCCCGGTCATTGGACTGAATGAGAGCGGTGGCGCCCGCATACAAGAAGGAGTGGAGAGTTTGGCCGGGTATGCCGATATTTTCCACCTCAATGTGCGTGCTTCCGGCGTGATACCCCAAATATCGGCCGTGCTTGGGGCTTGTGCGGGTGGTGCCGTATATTCGCCCGCGCTCACCGATTTTATCCTTATGACCCAGAAATCGAGCTACATGTTCGTGACCGGACCCGATGTAATAAAGACCGTAACACACGAAGAGGTAACCAAAGAGGATCTGGGGGGCGCCATGACCCACAACTCCAAAAGCGGCGTAGCCCACCTGATGGCTGAAGACGACGAAAGAGCCATGATGATGCTGCGGGAACTGATGAGCTTCCTGCCCTTAAACAATATGGAAGATCCACCCATGAAACCCTGCACCGACGATGTGCAGCGCGAGGATGAATCGCTACAGGAAATTGTGCCCGACGATCCCAATAAACCCTACGACATAAAAGATATCATTACAAAAGTGGTAGACGATCATAACTTTTTTGAGGTTATGCCGCATTACGCGCAAAATATTGTGGTGGGCTTTGCACGTATGGGTGGTCGCCCGGTGGGCATTGTGGCCAACCAGCCCGCGCACCTCGCCGGCGTGCTCGATATCGAAAGCAGCATGAAAGGTGCCCGTTTTGTGCGTTTCTGCGATTCGTTCAATATTCCACTCATTACGTTTGAAGATGTGCCCGGCTTCCTGCCCGGTACAGATCAGGAATTTGGTGGAATTATTAAACATGGCGCCAAATTGCTTTATGCCTTCTCTGAAGCCACCGTGCCCAAAATTACGGTCATTACACGCAAGGCATATGGAGGTGCATACGATGTGATGTCTTCCAAACACCTGGGTGCGGATGTCAATTTAGCTTACCCAACAGCCGAAATTGCTGTAATGGGCCCCGAAGGCGCGGTGAACATTATTTACCGCAAAGAGAACCTCAATGAAGAGGAGCGCAAGCAAAAGGTACAGGAGTACAAGGAGAAATTTGCCAGCCCTTACCGTGCTGCCGAGCTGGGGTATATTGATGAAATAATTTACCCCAAGCAAACACGACCGAAAATTATTGAGGCCCTTGAAATGACGCAAAATAAAACCGAAGCCATGCCACCCAAAAAGCATGGTAATATCCCACTATAAAAGCATAAACTGCGCAAAATTAACCCCGTATGGATTTTTCTGTACGGGGTTTCTGTTTTAATGGAAAACTATTTACATCATTACGGTTCAGGTCCAAATGGGTGGTATTATTGAAAGCACTGTAGCCATTTTGATATTAAAAAATAGGAATCCCCAACAACCTTTGTTATATTTGGAAAGAAGAGCTAATCGTTTACTAAACGTATAACAAATATGAATAACCGAACACAAGTTGTTCGCTTATTCCCGGAAATTTGGAAAGCTATTGACAATGATTTGGAAGACTTGTTAATCGCCAGAAGTTGGCTGTAATTGAAAGAAACCTCGCAACATGACAATATGAAATTTAGATATTAGATTGCAGAATAGAATATATGTGAAATGAAAAAAACTAGTTTAAAGCTTATAACATGTTTTGTGTCAATTAGCATAATGATAGCTGGCTGTTCAGAAAGTTATCCTGAATTTGGTGGCGGGTATAAAATAGTTGGAGAAGGTGGCTATACAACATCTATTGTTAACTCTCAAAATACACAAATGATTTCGGGATATATTCTTGATTATTCATTTGATTCAAGTTTTATTGTTGTCGCTCAATCCCCTCCCGAAAGTTTACCAAAAATGAAGATATTATACTATTCTGACAGCGATAGAAAGAACATTGCGGCAGATGAAAAAATATTTAGACGATACTGGATTATTAATAAAGAAATGGAAAGCACATATTCGTATGATAGTGTAAATAGAACTGCAAAATATTCGAACATATTTGGACCATTTACGAAAGAAGAATATCTAAATAAAAAGGATAGTTTAAATGTATCGAAAAATCTAAAACTTGAATTAGAATGAGTAACAACTACAGCCAACAAGCGGTCATAAAACATTGCGCGGATAGTGCTATATTTGAGCAACATAACAATTAATCAACGGCTTAGCGGGCTGATAAGTTTGTGTTTCAAAATGCGCAACGTTTCATACCGCCACCGTTGCCAGCGAGCTGGTACGTTAAAGGGACATAGTTTACAAAGTTAAAGGGACATAGTTTACACTTTTTAGGTTGAAATTTGATGTAAAAATCAAATTGCCATGCCTTGGAAAGAAACAACAACTATGGATCAAAAAGTAGAATTTATCTGTGAATGGCGAACTGGAAAGTATACCATTACAGAATTATGCAAGAACTTTGGAATATCACGGCCTACCGCGTATAGAGTGATTGATAGGTTTGAAAAACAAGGTTACGAAGGATTAAGAGAACAGTCTCGAACACCCAGGAAACACCCAAATGAAACAAGTCAGGAGGTTATAGAAAAGATCCTCAAATTGAAAGGAAAACATAAACGCTGGGGAGCTAAAAAGATCAGGATTCTATTGTTTAACGATTTTACAGAAGCCGATATTCCATCGGTGGTTACTGTGCATAATATCCTCAAGAAAAACGGTCTGGTTTGCCCTCAAAAGCATTTAAGACGGGTGAAACCTAGCTATCCAATTTTCGATCCCAAAGAGTGTAACGAGGTGTGGAGTGCCGATTATAAAGGAAAGTTTTTAATGGGCAATAAAAAGTACTGCCATCCATTGACAATAGCCGATTCAAAGAGCCGATTCTTATTTGCTGCAAAAGGACATTATAACGAGAACTTTCCTTCAGCTAAAGCGGCTTTTACAGAGGTTTTTAGAAAATATGGACTACCTAAACAAATCCATACGGATAATGGATCTCCATTTGGTTCTGTTCGTTCAATACAACGATTTACAAAGCTTTCCTATTGGTTTATCGAATTAGGAATAACGCCCGTATTTTCGGATCCGTCACATCCGGAGCAAAATGGCCGGCATGAGCGCATGCACCGCGATTTGAAAGCGGCTTGCGCTCAGCCTGCGGCACGTGATCTTAGGTCACAGCAGAGGAAATTGAACCATTTCGTAAAAGAATACAATACGATTAGGCCACATGAGGCATTAAACATGGCAACTCCATTGAGTCAGCATGATTTTTCGACACGTCCTTTCCCGGAAAGAATAGACCCATGGCTCTATTCTGGTGATTTGAAAGTAATGAAGGTAACAGATAATGGATCAATGAGATGGGGTTCATATCATTGGATTTCTATAACACGAAGTTTAGCAGGCAAATACGTTGCAGCAGAGCAGATTGGAGATTCAATTTGGAAAGTATCATATAGAAATGTATTTTTAGGTTACTTTGATGAGACACATTTAAGAAGAAAAGAACAAACAATAAGGTTAGGTACCAATTTAGTGTAAAGTCTAATCTTTAACTTTTGTAAAGGATGTATCTTAACGAACA